>CAIYQH010000562.1 GCA_903928285.1 uncultured Bacteroidales bacterium | reverse complement strand
CATCTTTACGAACAAAAGGTCTTTACCCGTCTGGCCATGCTCCTGCCTCCCCTGGTGCTTAAGGTTTCGTTGTCGCCCAGCATTTCAAAATACCCGGAGGCCATTCGTTATATCGAACTCGGTTTGCACCTTTACATGACCTGGATCATCCTGCTTGTGGTGGTGTCATTTTTAAATGCGGTCTATCATATCTACGGCGACCTCGATATTTCCGATTCAAAACCCATCAAGGGTTATGTGCAGATCGGCAAGATCATTACCTATATCGTCGGCGGGATCGCCATGATCTCGGTAGTGATCGGAAAGTCCCCCCTGACACTGCTGGCCGGACTTGGCGCCATGTCGGCCGTGATCATGCTGATCTTCAAGGACAGCCTCCTGGGTTTTGTGGCCGGAGTCCAGCTTTCAAACAATAAAATGCTCCATATCGGCGATTGGATCACCATGCCTAAATTCAATACCGACGGTACGGTCATTGATATTTCGCTGGTGACGGTGAAGGTCAGGAATTTCGATAATTCAGTGAGTTGCATTCCGACCTATACGCTGGTCACCGATTCTTTCCAGAACTGGCGCAGCATGAACGAGGCCGGAGGCCGCCGGATGAAACGCTCCGTGCTGATCGACATCGGAACCATCACCTTTATGGATAAGGCAAAATTCGAAACGCTGAAACAAAACGGCATCCTCCTTCCCGAACAGCATCCTGCAGATGGCCGTATCACAAACCTGGGTCTTTTCAGGATTTATATCCTTGAATACCTGAAGAACATGCCGAACCTGAACAAGGATGCCTCCCTGATGGTCAGGGTGCTGCAGCATACCGAGAACGGGCTCCCGCTGGAAATGTATGCTTTTTTCACCCCTCCGACGCTGGCAGAATTTGAAGATTACCAGGCTCTGCTTTTTGAACATATCCTGGCCGTGTTGCCTGAATTCGGGTTGAAAGCATTTCAACGACCCTCCGGGAGAGACATGCAGATGTCGGAAATACAGGTCGACTAGGAAACCCACAGGTTGCGAACCGGCTGCATACGGGAATCGTGAAAGTTTGTGGTTTTGATCTTTACAGAACCTGTTTGCCCGGTGACAGGAAATTCCTAATTTTGCATATGCAATTTTAATCACGACCAAAGTAAGCCAGAACGCACAAAAAGATCATTGTGCCCATTGTGTAAGTCATTGTTTCCATTGTGGTTAAAATAATCATGCGATAAGGAAAAAGGATCATACCACAAAACGACACAACATTAAACAGTTTCCAAATCTCAAATTATAAATCTAAACTTATCATTTATGGCATTCAATCTTCGAAACAGGAATTTCTTAAAGTTGCTCGATTTCACCCCCCGGGAAATCAAATTTTTACTCGATCTCTCCATGGATCTGAAAAAGGCAAAATACGCAGGCACCGAACAACCACTGTTAAAGGGTAAAAATATTGCCCTGATCTTTGAAAAGGCTTCCACCCGTACCCGTTGCGCCTTTGAAGTAGCTGCATTGGACCAGGGCGCCAGGGTCACCTATCTCGGGCCTGAAGGTTCCCATATCGGCAAGAAGGAGACCATGAAGGACACCGCCAGGGTGCTTGGGCGCATGTACGACGGTATTGAATACCGCGGTTTCGGTCAGACGATCGTTGAAGAACTTGGGAAATATGCCGGAGTGCCTGTTTGGAATGGTTTGACGAATGAATTTCATCCTACCCAGATCCTGGCTGATTTCCTGACCATGACCGAACATTCTGACAAGCCCCTCCACCAGGTTGCCTTTACCTATTGCGGAGATGCCCGGAATAACATGGGTAACTCACTCATGGTCGGTGCTTCGAAAATGGGCATGGATTTCCGTGCCTGCGCGCCTAAAAAATACTGGCCCGAGGAAGAACTGGTTGAAAAATGCCGTGCCATCGGAAAGGAAACCGGGGCCAGAATTACCCTGACCGAAAATGTAGAAGAGGCCGTTAAGGGGGTTGACTTTATTTACACCGACGTGTGGTTGTCGATGGGCGAAGCCAAGGAACTGTGGGATGAACGCATCAGGGAGATGCTGCCTTACCAGGTGAATGCCAGGATGATGGAACTGACAGGCAACCCGGAAACGAAATTTATGCATTGCCTGCCGGCTTTCCACAACAAGGATACAGAAGTAGGACTTGATATCTTTAAAAAATACGGGCTTAACGGACTTGAGGTGACGGAAGATGTGTTTGAATCGCCTGCCTCCATTGTGTTTGATGAAGCCGAAAACCGTCTCCACACGATCAAGGCAGTGATGGTTGCCACCTTGGGCGCCTAATGGGGGTTAACTCTCCCGTTTTCACATATCAGGGTCAGGGCCGGGTACTTGTCGAAAAACGTATAATTATGCGTCGCCATTACTACGGCCCTGCCTGTTTTTGAAATGTCCATCAGCAGGCTGATGATCCCTTCAGAACTTTCGGGATCCAGGTTGCCGGTGGGTTCATCGGCCAGGATCACCTCCGGGTCGTTCACAAGGGCGCGCGCAATGGCGACCCGCTGCTGTTCGCCCCCCGAGAGCTGGTGTGGCATTTTGATGCCTTTATTTCCAAGGTTCACCTTGGCAAGCACTTCCAGCAACCGTTTCTGCATCTCCCGCTTATCTTTCCATCCGGTCGACCGCATGACAAAATAAAGGTTCTCGTTCACCGAGCGGTCCATCAATAGCTGGAAGTCCTGAAAGACAATGCCCAGCTTCCTTCTCAGATAGGGAACCTCCTTGTAACGCAAGGTGCGCAGGTCGAATCCTGCAACCCTGGCTGTTCCGACCCTGACGGGCAATTCGGCGTAAATGGTTTTCAGCAGGCTGCTCTTCCCGCTGCCCGTCTTCCCGATGAGGTAAAAAAATTCACCACTGCGGATGGTCAGCGATACATTCGCCAGGATGAGGTTTTCATTCTGGTAAACTGAAACCTTGTCGAGTTCGATTATGTTGTCACCGGTCATAGAGGTGGGTTCGGTTTAGGCAAAAGTAACGATTTGTTCCGATTTCTGAGGTTAAAGTTCCAGCTTGTGGATTTTTCCATATTCAAGCCTGGCGGCAATCGTGAGAATTTCGTCCATCCGGTCAAGCAGATGACTGCGCGCAAGGGCTGTTTTAGGATTTGTGATCTTAAAATAGGCAACCAGGTTGAAGTCATCGTCGCGGATCTGGATATAATCCGGGATCTTACCTGCACCTTGGATCTTCAGGATGAACATGGCTAAATTCAGTTGGTTACCACCACCCCGTCGATTTTACGGCAGGCAGGATCGTCTTTCAGCGACAGAAAATCAATGACCAGGTCGTCAATGAAGAACTGGTAACAGGCCGATGGATTATAGAAGTAGATCTTTACAGTACAATTTTTCGGCAGGGTCCGGGGTACATAGAAAGCGACACCGGTATGGGTCCAGCTCTTCGGCCTGATAAACCTGTCGAGGGTGACCTGGTTATGGCTGATGCTTTTTCCCTTCAGCTGAAAATCTACTACCATCGTGATCCCCGCGATCTCGATCGGGGCAAAAACCCAGCTGTTGATCCTGATTACACGGTTTTTGGTGGTGAAAAGACTGTCGAACCGGGTTTCCGGCCCTATACTGTATGGGATGATGTTGTCGGTCCGCGACGACCAGTGTCCCTGGTGGAATACTTTGTCGGTCCGGGTCCGGGGATTCATCCAGATGCCCCCTTTATCCCTTTCCATATCATTTTCAAGGGTCTTTGACGAAGTAATACATTCATCAGGAATATAGGATCTGACAACAGGCACAAGGCTGAAAAAAGAGGCCTCGTAAATTGATTTGGTTACCAAGCCTGCAGGCAGGACCTGCCTTGTCTGCTGGTAAAACTGGAAGAGATTCAGTGCAATCAGTATTACCAGGATTCCTGATAAAACACTTTTAAATATGGTGTTCTCCAGCGCCTGGTATAAAAACAGCAATAACAGGGCAGTAGCAAAAAGAATATCGATGAAAACGTGCTGGCCGAATTGTGAATTATAGCCCCATAGCCACCAGCATGAACTTATGTATATGAAAGCGCCCAGGAAGAGGGCCATCAGGAAAAACCGGGAGCGGCTATACAGCAACAGCGGGATAAATCCAAACAGGGCAACAAAAGCTACGGGTGTGTATACAAACCAGCCGCGGTTGAAGCTGAAAAGGATATCTGCTAGCTGGGGGGATAGAAAATTAAACTTCTCATTTCCATAGCTGTATACAAAAAGCCGGCCGGTTTGCAGGTACCATAGGACAAATGGAATCATCAACAGGACCAGCGCCTGGATAATTCCTCTTATCAGCGCTTTTCGTTCTTTGACAACCAGGCTGATGGAATGCCGGAAGGCAGGCACACTCCCAGCGAAAAAGGGGATCAGCAGCACGACCAATCCGTTCGTCGGGCGGATCAGTACGATCAGGGTAAGTGAAAGGAGTGACTTCACAAACCACTTGGGCCGGAAGTCGTGGAATAAGTTAAAGGTAAAGTAGGCAAAGCCGGAAATCAGGGCAAAGGAATAGATATGGGGCATGGCGGGCTCCATGGCGGTGTAGAAAAGCAGGTTTGTTCCAAGGGCTACTGTCAGGGTGATAAAGGCAGCGGTGCGGTCGCCGGAACCGAATTGCTTAAGGAGTTTCTGCAGCCACCGCGCTCCAAGCCACAGAAAGAGCAATGCCGACAATGCGATGGCATACTGGTAGGGCAGGGAGTACCCGTCTTTGGGAAATACCTCCAGGATTGCCAGGATGTGAGCGGCAAGGAAAAAGGGTAGCCATATGATGGCCATCCCAGGGAAAAACTTATCCACCTTTTTTGACCCGGCCGGATTCCGGTAATCCTTAGGGGGGGGCGCGACCCCGGTATAATACTCGTAGTCGATCTTCTCCTGGAAATTGAATTGCATGTCCTTATAAATGAAGATGGCCGGGAGATAGGCGTAATATCCCTTTCCGTCGTCGTTGATCATATGGCCCGAGAGGGTGTTGGGCGCTTTAAAACCCAGGAAGACCTGAAGATAGACAAACAATATTATCTCAGGGGTGAATTTATACAGGTATTTCATCCGCAAAGGGTTTTAAAGATGTTGACCGGATGGACCCCGGTTGAAATCATGATCATTTTTTTTTAATACAAAAGCAACGAACGGAACTATTTTAAATTGCGCTGCCGCAAGGTCTCGAAAAGGATGACGCCGGCTGCAACGGAGACATTGAGCGATTCGATCTCCCCCATGAGCGGGATCCGGAGAAACTCATCGGTCAGTTTCAGGTACTCCTCGGAGATGCCTTCTCCTTCCGAGCCCATAATCAGGGCCATGGGTCTGTTGAAATCGACAGATGTGTATTCTTTTTCAGCCTTTTCAGTTGCTGCAACAATGACTAAGCCGCTGTCCCTGAGAAATTGGATCGTCTCTTTGAGATTTTGCGCCCGCACCACAGGTAATTTGTATAATGCCCCGGCCGATGTTTTGATGGCATCGGAATTGATCTGCGCGGATCCCCTTGCCGGGATGACAAGCCCGTCAACCCCGGCACACTCGGCTGTACGGGCGATGGAACCCACGTTACGGACATCCGTTACCCTGTCAAGCAGGAGAAACAGCGGCATGCGCCCCTGTTCGAAAACATTGGGTACCAGGTCCTCGATGCGCTGATAGGTGATTTCAGAGACATAGGAGATGATCCCCTGGTGGTTCTGGCGGGAGAGGCGGTTTAGTTTTTCAATCGGGACAAACTGGTAGGGGATCTCCAGCTCCTTGATGAGGTTGAACAACTCCCGGAATCCGTCGCCCTTCAAGCCGTTCTGGAGGAATATCTTTTCGAGTTCTTTGCCGGCCTTTATGGCCTCGATGGTTGGCCTTATGCCGTAAATATAGGTCTCTTTCTTCATTTTTTTCAGTCATTTATCTTGATTCACAATTCACATTTCCTACGATCCTCCCTGCCTGTTGATCATGTTGACCGGGAAACCTGTTTTCAGCCATCCGTTTCCGACCTGTCGAGCATCGATTTCGGGATCTCTTTCCCTGCCCTGGCTCCCAGTGATTTTATATTTTCAACTCTCCTGATCAGGTTTCCTTTGCCTGTTGAAAGTTTGTTCATGGAGGCATCCCACGCTTTGCGTGAACTTTCGATCTTCGAACCAATCTCCTGGAGGTCCTCCAGGAAGCCTGTGAATTTGTCGTACAATTCGCCGCTCTGGCGGGCAATCTCCATGGCATTTTTATTCTGGTATTCAACCCTCCACAGGTTCGCGATCATCCGGAGCGCGGCAATAAGGTTGGTCGGACTGATCAGCAACACCCGTTTTTCATAGGCATAGATCCATAGGTTCGGATCAGCCTGCACTGCTACCATGTAAGCCGGTTCGATGGGCATGAACAGCATGACGAAGTCGAGGCTTTTCAGGGCGTAGATGTCCTGGTAGTTTTTACTGCTCAGGTCGGCAATATGGTTCCTTACCGACAGCAGGTGGTCGCGTGCGGCAATATCCTGTTCCTCCCTGGTTTCGGCTGAGGCATAACGTTCATAGGCTAAAAGCGAGACCTTTGAATCAATTACCACATTGCGGTCGCCGGGATAGGTTACGATCACATCAGGCTGAAGCCTTTTGCCCTGCTGGCCGGTGTGCGACTGCTGCACGAAAAATTCACGGTCGCGCGTCAGACCCGACTTTTCCAGGATGTTTTCCAGGATGATCTCGCCCCAGTTGCCCTGTGTTTTTGCCTGCCCTTTGAGGGCATGGGTGAGGTTGCTGGCCTCCCTGCTGATCTGCTGGTTCAGCTCCGCCAGGTTTTTGATTTCCTTCTCGAGTGAAAAGCGTTGTTTCGACTCCCTGTCGTAGGTTTCATCCACCTTTTTTTCAAAATCGCGGATTTTTTCACCAAGGGGCTTCAGGATTTCGCTGAGCCCTGCTTTGTTTTGTTCTGTAAACTTCCGGGTTTTCTCCTCCAGGATCTCATTGGCCAGGTTCCTGAATTCCAGCCGGAACTTCGCCTGGATATTTTCAAGGTCGGCCTGTTGACCGGCAAGCTGCTTCTGCAGGACGACATATTCAGTATTCCTCGCTGAAAGTTCATTGTTTAAGTCGGTCACCGTTACATCCCTGGCAGCGATCGTCGCTTTTGCCTCATCAGCCTGGCTTTGCAGCATGCGGGCACGTTCTTCAAATGCGCTTTTTTCGATGGAAAGCAGATTGACCTGCCCCCTTAATTGGCCTGCTTCGGCAGTCTCATCCTTTTTTCCGGAACTGCCCATCCTCAGGTATAACAGGATGAACCCCACAAGGAATCCTGTTCCAAAAATAAGAATGACAACTTTTTCCATCAAAAAGACACTTAGAACCCACAAAAATAGGTTAATTAACCCAATCTTAAAGAACCGGGAGGAAATTCAATGTTCCTTTGCCTGGGATTTTTTAAGGAAATGAAGGCATCCGGCGGCCTCATGCAATTGGTTATCCCGGAAGGGGTAGGGTCACGGACTGAACTTCATTTCCACCAAAACTGGAAAATGATCGGAGGGGTATCTGCCTGCATGGGTATCCCTCAGGACATGATAATTGGTGATGGTGAACCCTTTGCTCCCTGTAAAAACAAAGTCGATCCGTTCTTTGACAGGCGTTGAAGGATCAAACCCGTTGAAGGTGCCTTCGTCGCCCGGTTCCGGATCTTTTATTGCAAGCCGGGCGTCGGTAAACCGCCCGGATATATAAAGAATCGGCTCGCTTTCCGGACCCCCATTGAAATCGCCGGTGAGAATGACGGGCAACGCCTTCCTGTTAAGTTCCGCGATTTTCCGGCAGATCAGCACAGCGCCGTTTTTACGCGCGACCTCCCCCATGTGGTCGAGATGGGTATTAAAGACCCAGAATTGCCGCCTGGTGGTCATCTCTTCAAACAAACCGCAGGTGCAGACCCTGATGCAGGCGGCATCCCAGCCCTTCGAAGGCTTGCCGGGCGTGGGGGAGAGCCAGAAGGTGGATTGTTTTAATACCCTGAATTTTCCGGAATTGTAAAAGATAGCGCTGAATTCACCCGCCTTCTTACCGTCATCCCTGCCAACACCGATGTGGTGATACACCGCCAGGGCGCTATCGATAAAGTCAACCTGGTTTGACAGCCCCTCCTGGATGCCGAAAATGTCGGGGTTGCAGGTGCTGATCTGTGAACATAACCACGACCTTCGCAGCGGCCAGCTGTTTTGCCCGTCGCCGGGATTGTCATACCGGATATTATAGGTCATCACCTTTAGCGACTGACCTGTTGCTATTGTGATGCAGGCCGCAAACACAAGGAGGGCTGCCGTTTTTTTTATCCACATGGGAGTAATGTTTATATTGCAAAAATATCGGTAATTTTCGTAAGATTGACGGGAGATGACCCTTCCGGGCAAAAATCAGCCTCCTTCTGTGTACCTTTGCCTGCCTCAGATTAATACCATTTAAATGAAAACAGTCGGGATTCTGTCGGATACCCATGGATTTGTCCATCCCAGTGTTCTGGAATTTCTTTCGAGCGTGGATGAAATATGGCATGCCGGCGACATGGGGAATGTCGGGATTGCCTGCCAGCTGCGGGAATTAAAACCATTCCGTGCAGTTTATGGTAATATCGACGGACAGGATGTGCGGATTGAATATCCGGAAGTTCAGCATTTTATGGTCGAAGAAGTCAGGGTATTGATGACCCATATCGGCGGTTACCCGGGACGGTATGATCCGAAGGCGCTGGGGCTGATATTGCAGGAGCGGCCCACCCTGTTTGTTTGCGGGCATTCCCATATCGTGAAGGTCATGTACGACAAGAAACACAACCTCCTGCATATCAACCCAGGAGCGGCAGGGAAATACGGTATCCACAAATCGATCACGGCCATCAGGGTGGTCATTGACGGGAAAAACCTGCGGGATCTCGAACTGATCGATATCCCACGTAAACAAACTTAGGGAAATCTCCCGGCGGTTGAGGACATCCCGCTACCTGAGCCTGTCGGCCGACTTTACCAACACTTCATCCTTCCTGATGGCCCGGTTGCTGAGGATCAGGAAAACGATCGACACCAGGGGCAGGGCCATTCCCACGAAATTGTACTGCGGTTCGGTAAGGGTCATCGACTGGATCCGGGTGGCATAAAAGAAAAAGATCACCATGATCAGCACAATGTTGGTAATCATGTTAAATGCGCAGATGCGGATCTGTAAAAACCGCTTTTTGTAGAGGGAGATCGTGGACACCGAAAAAATAAAAGATGCAAGGGTCAGGATAACAAGCGGGATGGTGAAAAAAGTGCTGAATAAAACTTTTGGTTCGGGATCCATGCACCGGACACCATAGATAAAAAATTTGTAGTTGCCGTGCAGATCATTGTAATAATTTGCCAGCGGGAAGAAAAACAGGAGCAGCGCGGCAAGTGCCACGATTGCAAGATATACCGATTGAATACGCTGTAACATAGGGAAATCGTTAAATTCAGTGCGAAATTAGGAAGATTTCCTTTGACAGGAAACTGCTTTCGGAAAAAAATTTGACAATCCATAATTATTATCTATCTTTGTACCGATTTTAATCCCCACGGCAGTTTCTTTTTGCAATTTCAGTCCAATTCAATCCTTATCCTCAAACCATAGTTCATTTTTATATTGACTATTCCATCAATTAAATTTTTATATCATGTATGACATTATTTCCCTCGACAGCAAAGAGCTGTCGGAGATCAGAGTG
>CAIYQH010000561.1 GCA_903928285.1 uncultured Bacteroidales bacterium | reverse complement strand
CAAGTTCTTTGTATTTCTGGTAATGTGCGGCTGAGCCTTTGTGCATGTGCCAGTGCATCCCCGTCATGTCGGGGGAAAAAACCTGCATGCGGTACATCCCCAGGTTCCTGATCCCGGTAACCGGATCTTTGGTATGAACCCCGGGCAGTGTTATAAAGGGACCGCCATCGGCCGGCCAGCAGGTGAGCACCGGTAACTTTGACAGGTCGGGGGTTTGCATCCTCACCGCCTGGCAGGCTCCCCTGCCGCGGATCGGTTTTGGCATCCACGAAGCCACCTCCTGCAGCGCGGGAAGAACCTTCAGTTTATCCATCAGGCTTGCCTTCGGCCCCAGGAATTCCTTCAGCAGCTTTGACAGTTCCTGTTCAATATCATCCAGGGTTTCTACGCCGAGGGCCCAACATATCCTCCGGTCGGAGGCAAACAGGTTTATGAGCAGGGGAAACTCCGTTCCCGTATTTTCAAAAAGGAGCGCCTTGCCCCCGTTTTTCACCATCCGGTCGGCAATTTCGGTGATCTCCAGGTTGGGCGAAACAAACTCCCTGATGCGTATCAACTCCCCGTTTTCCTCCAAAACCCGTACAAACCGGGATAGCGACCTAAAAGCCATACAATAAATGTTAGGGGTGAACTGACCCTGTCAGAAATCCTGCCGCTGGCTGACCTATAAAACAGATCAGCCGAATTTTTTACTGCCGAACTTCGAGGGTTTTTTATCGTTGTATTTAGAAGGGCATTTCAGCAACAGGCTTTTGGCAAAAAACTGATCTCCCTTCATGGAGCCGATAATGACCACCTTTTCCGATTTCTCAAAATCCTGGGGTTTGGCATTGTTATAGACCACCTGTTTCTCGAGTCCCTTTTCGTCAACCATATAAAAGGTGAACTGGTTGGCATTCTTTTTCGCATCGTATTCGATGGGCTTGGCGCGATTCAGTTTCCCGATGATATGCAACTCCTTGTCAGGCTTACGGCCCGCTTCAGCAAAATCGGAGTAGGTGCTTGAATCGGTCATGGTGGTGATCACCACGGCAACTGCCACGACCAGTATCAGTATGATGATAATATGTATGATCTTCATTTCTGTTTGTTTGTTGATTTTGAATCCATCTCTTCCTCGAGCTTTTTCACCTTGCTGTCGATGGTGAAAAGATACCCGAAAATACCGACCAGTATAACGGCCAGAACCGCCACAACCACGAAAATTTTACCGTATGCTTCCATAAAAAAAAATCAAATATTGGTTAACACTCCAAATCCCATTTATTCACTAATCTTCCCTGAATTTTTGCATTCCTGCATTATCTGCATTTTCTGCATTGTTTGCATTGTCTGCATTGTTTGCATTGTTTGCATTGTTTGCATTGTTTGCATTTTCTGCATTGTTTGCATTGTTTGCATTGTCTGCATTGTTTGCATTGTCTGCATTAGGTCATTCCTCCATCCTGAGCCTGAGCTTCCTGATGCGCACACGTATGTTCATGATCCAGAATCCCAGCAGGATCCATCCGATCATAGCCGGATAAAAGACCGGGCGCATGGAGGCCTCCAGGTGCATGGGCAGCACCGGGGGTGAATCCTTCCCCGGATGAATGCTCTCGCCGGAGATCCTGGGCAGGATGAGTACAAACACGATCCAGAGGAAGAAGGCGAAAATATTGTAAACCGCGCTTACTTTGGCCCTTTTATGCACATCGTCGATGGAGCCGCGCAGGATCATATAGGCAAGGTAGATAAAAAGCCCGACGGCTGCGCCATTAAGCTTGGGGTCCTTTACCCAGGGTGTTCCCCAGGTAAAGTTGGCCCAGATCATACCGGTAAAGATCCCCAGGAAGCCGAACATCAGGCCGACGTTCACGGCCTCTACCGCAACAAGATCCTCCACTTCACTGAACTTCCTCAGATAGCGAAGACTGTATATAAATCCGGTGATCAGCATCGAGAACATCCCAAACCACATTCCTACATGGTAGAAGAGGTTCCGCATGGTTTCGTGTATCATGGTATCGGGGATACCGACGATGAATCCGGCAATGATCGCGTACAACAATAAAATTCCGGATAAATATTTCCACCAATCCTTTTTGAACATACAGTTAATTATTTATGAATGCAGACAATGCAGACAATGCAGACAATGCAAACAATGCAAACAATGCAATCAATGCAGGCAATGCAGGCAATGAAAAAGTGCATTGGTCAATTCATTCAAAATTTCAAATACATTTATGTACTCTGGTTTTGATTGTTAGTCGCGCCAAAGATACGGAAATAACAAATAGGCCAGGGCGATCACCACGCCATTGATGGTCAGCAGGATTACGAGCAGGGGCGCCAGTCCTGACCAGTCCATGCTGACGAGGGCAGTATGGGAAACCTTCATGAGTATGGCGAGCAGGGGGAGTACAATGGGGAAACTCAGGATAGCCATCAGCGAAAAGTTATGGCTCGCCCGAGAGGCAATGGCGGCAACCATGGTGAGCACCGACGATAATCCCAGGCTGCCGAACACAAGGGTAAGCAGGAACAGGGGCACATTGACCACCTGGTTTCCCATCAGCAGCAGAAAAAAACCGAACGACAGCACCGAGAGGATCGCCATCAGGATGAGGTTGTACAGGATCTTCGCCAGCACAACGGCTTCGGGGCTGGCAATGGTATAATAATAAAGGTGCCTTGCGGGAGATTCCTGGACAAAACTTTTCGATATCCCGTTAACCGCGACAAACAGCAAGATTATCCAGAAGAGTGAGTTCCAGGTTTCGCTGGTAATGGCATTTTCAAAAGCCAGGTAGGTCACGTAAATGGTCGAAACGAGGTAAAGTAATATGCCGTTGAGCACATACTTCTGCTTCAACTCGAGTTTGATCTCCTTCCCGACAAGATTTTTGATTTCAGTCCAGACCATCTTACTGACTATCCAATTTCCTGCAAAGATAAAAAAACCCCACGGTTTCCCGCAGGGTTTTATCAATGCATTGAATTTGTTTTCGTTACATCATCAAACAGCTATCTGGTTTACTGAACGATCATTTTTTTCGTGATCTTCTCGCCTCCGAGGGTTACGGTATAGAAATAGATACCCGGTTTCAACTGGCTGGCATCGATCGTGATATCGTGGTTCCCCGTGACAAGGGTTCCTTTGTTCAGGTCCATGACCACCGTGCCTGTCAGGTCGGAAATCCTGATGCTGACCTCGGTTGTCCGGGCAAGGGTTATCCTGATCCTTGTATTCTTTATTACAGGGTTCGGGAAGTTCTGGGAGACACTGTTATTCAGACTAACCGGGCTGTTGAGGCCAACCCAGGTGCCATCGTTGCGGTATTCGATATTGTTGTTATGATACGCCACAGTAGCATCCTTTACGGCAGAGCCGGGAACATCGGCCGACTGATAGATAAATTTCAGACTGTTATTGGTGACCTTTTTGGCCATGGAGGGATAGGTATATTCCTTGAAGATCGACAGGAAATCGCTGTTCAGGTCGATCATATATCCCCAGTTGGAGGCCGTAGCGCCTAATCCCCTTACCCAGATATGACGATAGTTGAGGTTGTCGGGCGACGGGTTTCCGACCGTTAATCCTGCCCATATCACAGAAATGTTATGGTTGTTGTCGATGCTGATCTGCGGGAAACTTGACAACGCCGTGCCATATTTGGGAAAACCGACGATGGTATCCCCTGCCGCGTTGTCGACTACGTAACCGATCAGTTGTCCGTGGGCATCCAGGGAATCAAGGCTGGTCAGCCGGTTGGTATCGAGAACAGCCATATTTTCGTTCCAATAGACCAGGCCGTCGGTGCCGGGAAAATAGAAGTGGCTGGCGCCGTCGCCATTTGCGAACATTCTGCCGGAGACAACGTGGGCTTTCCCGCTGTGGTCGAGTTCAACGGCAACAGCGCCGTCAAGACAGGCAAAGCGTGGAACTATCGTGGTAAGTGGCGTTAGTTTAAATGGGTTGTGGTAAAATACGGTTTTGGTCCAGGTGCCGCCATTGTCAAATGATTTCATCACAAAGCCATCGACCCACTGGCCGGCTACGACGAAGGCAATCGTATCGCCCTTGGGAGAGGCCCAGGCATATTCATCACCGGAGAAGCCCAGGCAATCGGTTGAGGTCATCCCGGGAAGAATAACATTTTTTTTATCCCACGTCACGCCGCCATCAAGCGAGCGCCAGTAGAGCAGCGCGAGGTTAAGTCCCTGGTAGGCGCTATAGGTAAGGCAAATGATGTGAACAGAGTTGTGGGTTGGTCCTGAGGTGATCACGCGTGGCCAGCTGATATCAACGGCTCCAGTAGGTCCTGCCAGTATCTGCTGGGACCAGGCGCCGGTACCTTTGGCGGGTCGCGAACAGGCCGCCAGGCCCTGTGAATCGGTATGGGTAACCACGATTTCTCCGGAAGCTCCCAGGGGGGCATAGGAGGGCCAGCCTGCGCGCAGGGTTTCAATACGGGCTGTGGGCGCCGCAGCCCAGGCACTGCTGCTGTAATAGTTGTATCCGGTGCCGCGTTCGGCAAAACCGGGGGAGTTCATCCCCATGGTCCACACGCCGGCCATGGTTCCATCATCATAGACATAAAAATGGTTTGAAGGAGAGGTATTGGTCTGCATGTCATAAACCGTTGTTCCGATGACATCCTCCAGGGTCGATTTGGAAACAGCTGTCGGGTTCATGGGTTGTGCCGGGGCTGAAATATCCTTGATTGATACGGGGGCTGCCATTTTTTGATTCTTCAGGGAAGCAGGCACTTCAGCTCGCTTTTGCTGGGCCATTGCCCATGCGGAGATGCACAGGACCAAAAGTAAAAGGGTAATTTTTCTCATATTATGTATTGTTAGGGTTTGAATTGCAATAGCAGTCAGGTATTCAGGTACAGGAAGACCCATGACAAACTTACAAAATATTTCTTACCCGCAAACTTAAAACGTCCATAACTTCAATTTAATCGGTTATCCCCCGGTTTTAACCGATAACAGTTTCCATGGCTTGAAATCCAAAAAAAAAGCTGCCCCTTCCGGAACAGCTTTTTCAGTTTGAAGGTTGAAAGATTATTCAACAATCATTTTATGCGTATAGGATTCGCCATTGATCTTCACGGTATAGAAATAGATACCGGAGGTGAGGGCACTGCAATCGATGGTGAATTTCTGGGTACCGGCGTTGATAACACCTTTGTCCATATTCATCACCTTCTGGCCCATAATATTGGAAACTTCAACAGAAACGTTGGCAGCTTTGTCAATATTAACATTAAAAGAGGTCATGCCTTTAACAGGGTTCGGGTAGTTCTGGCCAACGAAATTTTTGTTTGCTATAGGAGCTGTAGGAACTGCGGTGGCAATAAAAGCCGATGTGTTGATTTCGCGGTAAGAGAAGGTTACTTCATGAACAGGAACCGGGGGATAGGTGGATGTACCTACGACTACGTTCGAACCTGGCTGTGAAGAGGTCTGGGCAACCACCAGCAGCTTGTTGCCGTTTTTGATGGTCTTGGAAACCTCAGGATAGGCGAATTCCTGGAAAATATAGAGGAAGTCGGCGTTGAAGTCAACCATGGGCGACATGGTGGTATGTCCGTTGAATAAGGCACGGCCCCATACGTGGCTGTAGTTGTAAGGTGTCGGATCAGGATTGCCAACAGTCAGGCCTCTCCATAAGAAATAGATATTGTTATACTTGTCGATGTTTACGGAAGGATAGTTGCAAAGAGCACCTTTGTAATAGGGAAAGCCAACGATTGAGTCACCGGCTGGGTCAGCGGCAACATAACCAATCAGTTTATGGTGGGCATCAACGCTGTCGATATTGCCTAACATGGCAGTATCCAGGGGGCCTTCTGTTGATTTCCAGTAAACAACGCCATCAGTACCGGGACGGAAGTATGATCCGGCGGCATCCTGTGAGTTGCACATACGGCCGAAAGCCACGTGGAATACGCCGTTTTTGTCCATGGCGGCTGCCATTGTTCCGTCGCATCCGTATGTAGGATTGATAATCTGGGTGGCTGTTTTTTTGCTGTAATAGTTGTGGACAATTTCCTGTTTGGTCCACGTGTTGCCATTGTCAAATGATTTCATCAGGAAGGTACCATTCCAGACACTTCCCTGGAGGAAAGCGATGGTGTCGCCGTGTGGTTCAACAAACGAGTAATCATCTCCGCTGAAACCATTGTAATGAATTGAATCGAGATCGGCACAGATGATAGCCTGTTTATCCCAGGTAGTGCCGCCATCGAGTGAACGGTAATAAAGTAAAGCACCGTCAAGACCTTTATAGGTGATACCGCCGTTTGCAACCGGCATGGTGAGGGCGATAACATGAAGATACTGGTGGTTGGCGCCACTGGTAATAGCTCTGGGCCAAAGGAGATTTAATGCAGCGCCGGCTGAGCCGATAGGACCTGTCGGGGCATCTGAGCGGGTCCATGCGCCGGTACCCTTGACAGGGCGGGTGCTGATGACCAGCTTGGAGGTGGAATTGTGAGCAACAACGATCTCACCGTTTCCGTTCCAGATACACAGGTTGGGCCAACCTGTTTTTGATGTTTCAATACGTGCGGCAGGAGCAGCACCCCAAGCAGTACCATTCGAGTAGTTGTAACCTGTTCCGCGGTCGGCATAACTGGCTAAGTCAGCCTTGATCCATGCAGCTGCAACTGAGCCGTCGGGCCAGCAAACTACGCGTTCCATAGGGGAACCATTGGACTGCATGTCGTATGTACCTGATACACCGAGATTGTCATCCATCACTGATTTTGTGTTAACAACCGGGTTTCCCGTTTGCATCAGCGGGCTTTGGTTATCAATTGCCGGTGTTTCAAGCAGGTACATGTTTTGTAACGACCTGGAAAGTTTGGCGGGCTTGAACTGCGCCATCACAGCCACACCACAAGTAATCATAATCGCAAAGAGTAATAGTTTTTTCATGATTTTGGGGTTTAATTTGATTTAGGCGCAAAGATAGCAAATGGAATAATACGAAAGTCGCGCCAATTGTTTATTTTCTGAAGGAAATAAAAAAAGGCCGCCCCCGGAGGAACAGCCTTTTAATAAAAGTCTGAATTAAAGTTTATTCGACGATCATCTTATGGGTATAAGATTCGCCCCCTATCTTAACGGTATAGAAGTAGATACCTGAAGTAAGGGAGTTGCAGTCGATGGTATATTTCTGGGCGCCTGAATTCACCATGCCCTTGTCAAATGACATGACTTTCTGTCCCATGATATTGGAAACTTCGACAGTAACATTTGCGGGTTTGTCAACATTAACTGCAAAGGTGGTCATCCCTTTAACAGGGTTCGGGTAGTTCTGACCAACAAAATTCCTGCTGGCAGTCGGTGCTGTCGGCACATCTGTCGGGATGAAGGCGGAGGTAAGGATTTCGCGGTATGCAAAACTGACCTCATGCACGGGAACCGCAGGATAGGTGGTACCTGCAGCAACGTTGGAACCAGGTTGTGAAGATGTCTGTGAAACCAACAGCAGTTTGTTACCGTTTTTAATGGTCTTGGAAACTTCAGGATAGGCAAATTCCTGGAAAATATAGAGGAAATCGCTGTTGAAGTCAACCATGGGCGACATAACTGAATGTCCGCTGAACCAGGCACGTCCCCAAACATGGCTGTAATTGTAGGGTGTGGGATCGGGATTGCCGACGGTAAGGCCTCTCCAGAGGAAATAGATGTTGTTGTATTTGTCAATATTCACGCTGGGGTAGTTGCAGAGGGCTCCCTTGTAGTAGGGGAATCCAACGATTGAGTCGCCGGCGGGATCAGAGGCAACATAACCGATCAGCATATGATGGGCATCGATGCTGTCGATTTTTGACATCATGGATGAATCCAGGGGCGCCTGGGTGGAATTCCAGTAAACCACGCCATCGGTACCCGGACGCCAGTAAGAACCGGTTGCATCCTGGTACTGGCACATACGGCCAATGGCAACGTGGAATACGCCGTTTTTGTCCATCGCGCCTGCCATGGTTCCGTCGCAGCCCCATAACGGGTTGATGATCTGGGTAGTGGTCTTCTTGCCATAAAAGTTGGGAAGGATATCCTTTTTGGTCCATGTAGCCCCGTTATCGTACGATCTCATCAGGAATGTCCCGTTATAAACACTGCCGCACAAAAATGCGATGGTGTCGCCATGGGGCTCAATCCAGGAGTAATCGTCACCGCTGAATCCATTGTAGTGCAGCGAATCCAGGTCGGCAATCTGGATAGCCTGTTTATCAAAGGTGGTACCGCCATCAAGCGAACGGTAATATATCAGTGCGCCGTCGAGGCCTTTATAGGTGATCCCTCCGTTAGCGGTTGGCATCGTGAGACAAATAATATGGAGGTATTGATGCGTAGTACCACTGGTTATGGCTCTCGGCCAGAGAAGTGACAGGGCAGCGCCGGCTGATCCGATTGGTCCGGTCGGGCCGGTCGTCTGGGTCCAGGCGCCGGTACCTTTGACAGTACGGGTGCTTTGAATCAGGGTGGAGGTGGAGTTATGAGCAACCACAATTTCACCATTCCCTTTCCAGATACACAGGTTGGGCCAACCCGTTTTGAGGGTTTCTATTCTGGCGGTTGGAGCAGCTCCCCAGGCGGTACCATTGGAATAATTGTACCCGGTTCCGCGGTCGGCGTAGCCGGCAACATCACTTTTAATCCAGGCGGCAGCCACCGAACCGTCGGGCCAGCAAACCACGCGTTCCATCGCAGAGGCGTTCGATTGCATGTCGTAAACACCCGAAACGCCGAGGATGTCATCCATCACCGACTTGGTATTTGCCACCGGATTCCCGCTGCTGAGGAACAGGCACTGATTGTCAATCGCCGGCTTATCAAGAACATCTTTGACATTGACCGACTTGGAAATCTTTGCGGGCCTGAACTGCGCCATGACAGCTACACCGCACAAAACCATAATTGCAAAGAGCAAAAGTTTTTTCATGGGTTTTTAGTTTTTGGTGAGACAAATAAGATTTTACCTGACAAATATAATCGTAATTAAATTAATATGAAAAAAATATTCCCATAATTTTATTTTTTTTCTCCCGACTGTTGTTTCAGAGCTTTCTCCTTGGTATCCACCGGTATTATCGTGGACCGGCTGAAGGATATTTCCTCCGAAAAAATTTTTCTGTAGGTAATATGACGCTTGGCAAAAACGGCTCCGACCGATTCATGCAGGGCCCGCATTTTAGGATTAAAATCGCCTACCCACGAAAGTTCCAGTTCGGTGATATGCGGTTTATGCTTCATCTTTTCATTCAGGTGCCAGAAGATGCCCGATTCGACGCCATAACGCTGGTACTTTGGTTTTACGCCCATGATCACGATCCGTGTCCGGGTAATGGTTTTGCGGTACCGCAGCCAGAGGAACTTCAGTTTGTTGAAAAGATGCAGCTTCCCGTGCAGGTGCCTGAGGATCTGGTTCACATCGGGAAACTGGATCAGAAAGGCAATGGGTTCGTCGTTGTAATAGACAAACCAGATCATTTCAGGATCCATGAAGGCTCTCGCCTTTTCTATCGATTTCTTCAGGGTGGCAACCTCCATGGGGGTGAAATTCTCATGAAATTTCCATGCATCGTCATACACCTCTTTCATATCCCTGATAAACTGATCGGCCTGGTCAAAAGTAAAATGGCGGAAGGAGAGTTCCGGTTTACGCATGCACCACTCCGCAATTTTCCAGAACCGTTCTGGAAAAGGTTTGGTAAGATCGAGATGGTTGGATACCTGTTCAAAGTAAAATTTGAACCCAAAGTTCTCAAAATGTTTCCGGTAGTAAGGCGGGTTGTAATTCATCCCGAAGCCGGGATGCGTAAAGCCATCCACCAGCAATCCCCAGTTAACATCATTCTCGCCGAAATTGATCGGCCCGTCCATCGCCATCATCCCTCGTTCGGCAAGCCAGTCGCGCGAACGGTTAAACAGCATAAAAGCAGCCTCTTCATGGTCGATACATTCAAAAAATCCCATTCCGCCGGTCGGCTGCCGGAAGGTATATGCTTTGTTTTTATTGATGAAGGAGGCAACCCTGCCGATCGCCCTGCCGGCATCATCCACCAGGAGCCAGCGGATTGCCTCGCCATGCTTAAAAAAATTGTTTTGAGCCGGGTCAAAAACTGACTCAACCTCCTCATCCAGCTGCCTTACATAATAGGGATCGCCCTGGTAAATAAAATCTACCAGGTTGAGAAACTGCTTTTTCGTTTTCCGGGAAGAAACTTCAAGAAGATGCATATGATAATTGGTAAAAGGGTGATCCCGGTATATACCGGGAGACGAAAATACAAAATTACAATTATTACGTTTGGGTTATTACCTATCTTTGCACGCCTTCGTCAATTCCGTATGAAAAGATTAGACCGGTTCATATTAAAATCCTACCTGGGACCCCTCGTGATGACCTTTTTCATCTCCCTGTTCATCCTGCTGATGCAGTTCCTGTGGAAATATATCGACGACCTTGTCGGGAAGGGGCTTGAGTGGTATATCATCGTTAAGCTGCTGTTTTACGCCTCCTCCACCTTCGTACCCCTTGCCTTACCCCTCTCCATCCTGCTGTCATCGCTGATGATGTTCGGCAACCTCGGCGAGCATTATGAACTGGTCAGCATGAAGGCCGCCGGAATCAGCCTCAGCAGGATCATGCGCCCACTGATCATCGTTTCGATCTTTATCAGCGCCCTCGCCTTTTACTTTTCCAATGTCATCCTTCCCATTGCCAACCTGAAGTTCCTTTCCCTGCTTTATGATGTGAGGGAAAAAAAGCTGGCCTTTAACCTGAAGGAAGGGGTATTTTATAATGGTATAGAAGGATTCGTCATCAGGGTGGAAAAAAAAGAAAAGGATGGCAATACCATCCGGACTGTCATGGTTTATGACCATACAAAACACCTGGGCAACGTTTCCCTGACAACAGCCGAATGGGGCAGAATGGAACTTTCGCCCGACAAGCGATTCCTGGTTTTCCGTCTCTTTAACGGAACCAATTACGAAGAACGGGTCGACCTCAGGGGCAACGAGATCACCAGGCCTTTCCAGAGAACCCGGTTTACCGAACAATATCAGATGTTCGACCTCTCGGCCTTTCAGCTGACCCGTACCGACGAAAGTCTCTTCAAAAAGAATTACGAAATGCAAAACGTGAACCAGCTGAGCCATTCCATTGATTCTATCAAAGGTCAGCTGGCCGAAGAGCGGAAAAGCTACGAACTCCAGTTTATGAACAACATGCCCTTCTATGCAAAGGAGGATACGATGAAGAAAAGGATGATAGCCCCGGTCATGAAATTCAACCCGAGCGTGGTCTATAATTTCAAGCCCAAGGATCGTTATAACATACTGGAGTCGGCACGCAATTATGCGAAAGCGGCCAAACAAATCCTTGAAAGTTCGCAGGATGCGCTTGAACTGAAAAGCAAGCTGGTATACAAGCACCAGATTGTCTATCACAAGAAATTCTCCTTTTCCATCGCATGTTTTCTGCTCTTTTTCATCGGGGCCCCTCTTGGCGCTATTATCCGGAAGGGAGGGCTGGGCATGCCGGCGGTGGTGTCAACGCTTTTCTTCATCCTTTTCTGGGTTATCTCCTTTGTCGGCGAAAAATATGCCGCCGAAGGAGTGGTTCATCCCTGGCAGGGAATCTGGTTTGCTTCGGCCGTGCTGATGCCCATCGGGATCTTTCTTACCGTTAAGGCCACCAACGACGCCTCATTGCTGGACATCGACGCATGGAT
>CAIYQH010000560.1 GCA_903928285.1 uncultured Bacteroidales bacterium | reverse complement strand
TTTCAGCATCCTTCTCCAGCAATTTGATGCTGATGTATCGCGTGGATATCCGGTCGCTCAGCATTTTATCATGCCAGATCACATCCTGGATTTTCCGGACGGAACGCTCAATTTCATTCCCGTAATTGATATGAACATGCCTGACAACAGGGTCCCGGTCCTCAAATACGTCGATGAGCCTGTTAAACAGTTCGGTGATACCTGCCCCCTTTGAACTTACTGTAGGGATGACCGGAATGCCTAGCAATTCACCCAGTGATTTATAGTCAAGCCGATCTCCCTGTTTCTCAAATTCATCATACATGTTCAGTGCCATCACAACCCTGACATCCATGTCGATCAGCTGGGTTGTGAGGTAAAGGTTTCGTTCGAGGTTGGAGGCATCGACAACATTTACGATGATATCAGGAATTTTATCTATGATATGCCTGCGGACAAAGAGTTCTTCCGGGGAATAGGCAGTGAGGGAGTAGGTGCCGGGCAAATCGGTGATGTTGAAAACATAGCCTCCCTGCCTGAGTTTCGCCTCCTTCGAATCAACGGTGACCCCGCTGAAATTCCCGACACGTTCGTGTGAACCCGAGGCGAAGTTAAACAGGGTGGTTTTACCGCAATTTGGATTACCAACCAGGGCAATATCAATGATCCGTCCCCTGTCGGTGACTTCACCCCGCTGCGATTCCTCTTCGATGGTGCCGTTATACCCGTTGATCTCCTGACCGGAGGCAAGCTGGTCAGCCACCGACTGGATACCGATGAGCATCGCTTCGCTCTGCCTTAGCGAAACATGGTATCCCATGATCTTGTACTCGATGGGATCCTGGAGCGGCGCGGCTTTGATGACGGTAACCTCTTTGCCCTTGACAAACCCCATCTCCGTGATGCGTTTACGAAACGCACCCCGGCCTTTCACCTTGGTGATAAGCCCTGATTCACCTTGACGAAGTTCGAGTAGGGTTGCCAATTAATTTAGATTAAATTAAGGCAAAGATAAGGAAAAAATCATCAGGGAAAGCCGCGATACTAAAAAGATCTGTGAAAAATGCATTACCTGTGTAATATTTCACAATAGAAAAATCAAGGACCCGGAATTATTGGGCCTTCAGATATTCTGCGGTCTCGGGCCCCAGGTTAAAGAGGGCATCTATGATGCTTAACCCCTGTATAAATCCGTGACGGGGCTCAAAAACCTGAACATAGGGTGGGAAGGATTTCATGAAATGTGGATCGTTGGCAATAATTCCATCTCTGAGGTCAGTGATTCCCGGCGCTGTCTTTTCATATTGCTCCGTAAGCCTGGTGGCGCAATGGCAATGCATCAGCCCCAGGAGGGCATGAACCAGGCCCAGATTGAAGTCGGTCAGGAATTCGAACCTCTTTTCAAAGAAGGGAATGAGTTCATCCTGATAGTAAAGAAAGAAGGGTGAATTGTTATAGGCAGTGGAAATGGACCGCCAGTGAATTTTTTGCCATGACTGGTGATCAGAGATCCGGATGTCCTTGGTAAGTGTATGATTGCCATTTACCTTAATCACCGGGATCGTTAATTTCTGCCTTCCGTTAGGCCCGTAAATGATACAGTGGTTCCTGTATGATTGTTTGTGATAGGTTTCATAAACTTCGAAGATGATATCGCCCGAAAGGAGCATTTCCGACATATAACTGACAGGAGGCAGGTAGGCAGTTTCAATGAGTATCGGCATGTTGTTGATGGAGTGTCAGATGTGCCTCTAAAGGCCATATGAATGGTTTAATCCGAATTTTTTTTCAGCAACACATCGCTGATAGCCTGGATCAGGGTATCTTTCGGTAATGCGCCAACCGACATTTGCGGCTGTTCCGTCATCGGAACAAACAACATGGAAGGGATGCTGCGGATGCCAAAGGTTCCGGCAAGCTCCTGCTCCGCTTCGGTATCGATTTTGTAAATATTAATTTTTCCCTGGTATTCCACGGCAAGGTCCTCAAGAATTGGCGCTACTGTTTTGCAAGGGCCGCACCAATCGGCATAAAAATCAATGATGCAGGGTAAGGAGCCCTCAAATTTCCATTCCTGATTCTGCTCATAGTTAAAGACCTTCTCCAGGAAAGTCTGCTTCGTTAAATGCTCAACCATAAAAGATAATTTACTAATTATGAATTACTTTAATTTCCCGAGGATGTCTGTTTAGGGTGATACTCCCGTTTTACTTCCGGTTGATCGCCGGAACCAAACTATTTCACAACCTCGTTCTTTATCATTAAGATATTCTGAATCATCTCCTTATACGCCGGTTTTTGCTGTGCGCCAACTGTCATCTGGGGTTTTCCTGATTTTGGAACAAACATCACTGCCGGTATCGAATTGATATTGAACAAACCGGCCAGTTCCCGGTTTTCATCAGTATTCACCTTGTAAATCCTGATCCTTCCCTTATATTCCGTTGCCAGTTCGGCTAAAATCGGCGCTACCATCTTGCAGGGCCGGCACCAGTCGGCATAAAAATCGATGATACAGGGCTGGTCACCATTAAATACCCATGTTTGCGGATTGCTTTTATAATCCCAGACGAGTTTTTGAAAGGTTGCCGTAGTAAGTACCACAACCTGCCCATCATTGTCGGTGTTGCCTTTTGCTGCCGTTGGTGCGCTGCTGCAGGCATTCACTGAAAGTAATCCGGTAAGCAGGATGATCAATGTCAGGTTCTTCATATTATCTGAATTTTTAAAGACGGTGCAAAGATAAAAAGTATTTGTAATTAAATCGCATAAATACCACTATTTGTTTTATTTTTGCATTGAAATAAGGTGAAAGACATGAATGTTGTAATTAAACAGATTGATTTAGAAACGTTTGAGGAAAAGTTTTCATCTTTGGAAGATTGCCTTCAGTTTGTGGCTGATAAAAAGTGGCAAAACGGGTATGCCTGCAAAAAGTGTGGTCACACCAATTTCTGTAAAGGCAAGACTCTCCACGCGCGTCGTTGTACCAGGTGCAAACATGATGAATCGGCGACCGCCAATACCATTTTTCACAGGTGTCATATACCGCTTACAGAGGCCTTCAGGATTGTCTATATGGTTTGCCACGATCCGGGTATCTCCACCTATGAAATTTCACGACAGGTGGAACTCCGTCAGATGACCTGCTGGAAACTGAAGAGTAAACTGATGGAGTGTCTTAACAGCAGGGGCGCAGTTGACATCCTGTTTCACGGGAATGCTGCTGCGGAGGTTTGATGGTCGAGCAAAACCAGGATATTTAACAACGACCTGTTACCTTACTACAACTTTCCTGGTTTCCAGGGATTGGTCGGTCCTGATATTCAGCAGGTAGATTCCGGGGGCAAATGCTGAGATATCGATCCTGTCGAGGTTATTGCCTGTTTTCCCGCTAACAGATTGGTTCAGCAGCACCTCACCTGTCATATCCGACAAGAGGTAATGCACTTTTCCCGACCCAGGCAGGAAGTATTGAACCTCTATCTCTTTGTCTGCAGGATTTGGATAGATATTCAGATCCCGGATTTTCTGAATCTCACCGGCGCTTACATGCGACAGCGGATAAAAAATTTCCCAGCCTGATCCGGTGATACTGCCGTTGGTCATGAAAATAAGCATCATTTTCCCGCTTGGAGAGGTCACCGTGTCGGGCAGATTCCCGGTATCATAATGTCCAGAAATCTCTTTCAGCTTCACATTGTTACCAAGATCATAAATACTCAGAATATCCTTACCGGGTTCCGTATCGAAACGCCTGAAATTGATGGTAAGGGGCTTCCCGCTGTTGGTCTGCAGAATCCACCGGCAGATGGAATTATTATGGTAATTAAACCCCATGCTCCCGTCGGTTACCACGGCTGTATCGGCTTTGATGGTGGTGGTGCCGGTACACCATACGGGTATTTTGACCTTATAGTTTGCAAACCAGCCTGGAGCGCCTGCGCCGTTATTGCTGCTAAATCTGAGAAACATTTTGTTTTTTGTTCCGGTGATGGGCTGTGGAACGGTATCTCCTGAAAAATCCGCCAGCAGGGGTGCAGTGGCAGAGGCGCCGTCATATACCTGCACATGGTCAGCCGGTTTCGTATTAATATTGTTGAAGGTAAGGGTGATTGACGACACCGAATCATTGGCAGGCTGGGGATCGATCAGCCATGAACATGCGGTCTGTGGATGGTAGTTGCTGATGGGACCGCTGCCATCGGTCAGGCTGCCGGAGAGGGTGGTTAGATGTGTTGCCCCGGCACAGTAAGACGGATAGGCATAATGGATGGTATCGGGGAAGGCATTGATGATAACTTCCTGGGCCAGTTTGAAGTTGTTTCCGCCGGGAGTAAGGTTGTTGGTATAAAAATAGCCGTTGTTCTGCCCGCTCCAACCGAAGTTAAAATGAAAGTAGGCCGTATCCTGGTAGCCATCGCAAACAAAGGCGTGGCCGTTGATATTGGGTACCGACCATCCTGCATAGTACAGGGGCATTTTACGATCGAGGTGGGCAATCAGGATGCTGTCCCAGTTCAAACTGGTACTGTCTCGAAACACATATTGCGTTTGCGGTGAATACTTGAAGAAGGTACGCAGGGCGTAGGCTGCTTTATGGTTATACATGCCCGATGCGGTGGGACCATATACCAGGTCACAGGAAACTCCCAGGTGAAAAAGCAATTGGGCTATTCCCGGATTGCTGATGGCACTGGTATTGGTCATGTTGTTCCAGTCATAAAAGGAGGATCCGAAGTTGGCCGAAATGGTTCCATAAGGAGGGTCGGTATAGGAATAGGAGCCGGTTCCGGTTTCCGGCCACCGGTAATAATACATCAGCTGCCCGAGGCATACAGGCACGCAGCCAACAAGCGCATGCCCTCCCGGACCCGCTGCGTCGGCGGGACACTGTTCATTGTAGGGCACACCCTGGTCCCAGTTGGAGATGATCAGGGGGGCAACTGCATTGTGCATGGTGTGCCGGGCGGAAAGGCCTGTAAGTTCTGTAGTTTTGGAATACTTTTGCCATAATGAAGCAACAGGCGGTGTTGCCGCCAGGTTCTCCGCGCGTGCATGGCTGATCTGGCCTTCATACTGCCTCATCCAGGCGGTGAACTGCGAAGGCTCCAGGTCGCGGGAATAGGGTCCTTCAAAAGAGTATGCCAGAACCGGCGTCACTGCATCATCAGCCGAGACCGCAATATACCCCGAAGGTTCCATATTGAAAATATAATAAACTGTCATTCCCGAAACACGCTGGTAAAAGGTTCCGGAAACCCTGATGTCGGCGAAGGCGACAGGCCTGAACTGGTTGATCCGTTCGTAATAAAAATTGACACCGGCAATTTTTGCAGTTTCAATGGGGATCTCTTTGCCAAACCCGGCCATACCTGACAGCACCAGGATCAGACCGAAACAGATATGTTTTAACATGGTATTTTTCGCTTAACGGTATTGTAGGTTTATTTTAATGGAACGTTAAAAATAGAACTTTTCCGCCAAATCCTGAAGCGATTTTTTACTTTTCATGGGCTATTTTGCTAACTTGTGTTGTTTACGCATCACAGGACATGCCAATATCGCTTTGGCTTAAGCCTCCGGTTTGATTTCCTCCCGGAGGAAGGTGTAACCAGAAAATGCTGCAGGGGGTAATATTTATTAAAAACTTTCCTGATGATGCCGCAAACGGTGATTTATGGTTACTTTCGTATCACAAAATCAGCTCCATGAACATCCTGATCAAAAACATTAAAGAACTAGTCCAGATCGAAGAAACCCCGCAGAAGATGGTTGCCGGCAAGGCGATGTCGGTTATTGGTACCCTTGCAAACAGCTGGCTTTTCATTGAAGAGGGGCGAATAGGTGATTTTGGCATGATGCCTATTCCTGAAAGTATTTTGATGAAGCAGGATGAAAATTGTCGAGTGATTGATGCGGAAAACAGGATGGTCTTTCCCAGTTTCTGCGACAGTCATACGCACCTGGTCTATGCGGGTAGCCGTGAAATTGAGTATATCGACAAGATCAGTGGTTTGAGCTATGAGGAGATTGCCGAACGGGGCGGCGGTATTCTCAATTCGGCCAAACGGCTCCATAATGCATCCGAGGATGAATTGTTTGAACAGGCGCTTGGCAGGCTCGATGAAATCATTTGCTTTGGTACGGGGGCTGTTGAGATCAAGAGCGGGTACGGACTGAACCTGGAGGATGAATTGAAAATGCTCAGGGTTATCAGGAAATTACAGCGGGTGTCGCCCGTTAAAATTGTTCCGACCTTCCTGGGCGCGCATGCAGTTCCTACCGGATATAAGGGAAAACAGGATCAGTTCGTGGATATGGTCGTTCAGGAGATGATCCCGGCCGTGGCTGCTGAGCAACTGGCTGATTTTATCGACGTTTTCTGTGACCGCGGTTTTTTTACGGTTGATGAGACCTCCCGGATATTGGAGACGGGAAGTAAGTATGGTATGCGGGCTAAAATTCATGCCAATGAACTGGATTATTCCGGAGGAATCCAGGTGGGTGTCAGACACAATGCACTCTCTGTCGATCACCTGGAATATACAGGGGAGGAGGAGATTGAAGTTTTGCTGAACACTGAAACAATGCCCACGGTTTTGCCCGGTGCCGCCTTTTTTCTCGAAATGGTCTGTTCGCCGGTCCGCAGGATGATCAGCGCCGGCTTGCCGGTTGCCATGGCAAGCGATTTCAACCCCGGATCTTCTCCTTCAGGTAACATGCAGTTTATTTTGTCGCTGGCCTGCATCAAATACAGGATGCTTCCCGAAGAGGCGATCAATGCGGTAACAATCAACAGTGCCTATGCCATGGGACTCAGCAGGGATTATGGAAGCATCGCCAGGGGGAAAGTCGCCAATGTGTTTATCACCACGCCCATCCCAACCTACTCTTTTATGCCATACGCCTATGGCAGTAACAAGGTATCGACCGTAATCCTGAACGGGAAAGTAATCAGGACGGATTCCCTGTAAAAACAAAAGCTGCCTCATCAACTGAAGCAGCTTTTGCGCTATAGGTTGACCAATCAGGTCAGGGATCATTTATTCAATCACCAGTTTTCCTTTTGCGATGGTTTCTTTGCCGGTCAGCAGGTAAATATACAAGCCGGTTGGCAGGTTATTCCTGTTGATGACCATACTGGATGAAGTAACTTTAAGGTTATAGACCTCTTTGCCAACGATGTTGTACATCACGAGATGCAGGTTGTCATTCAGGTTGACGCCTTCAAGAATTAATTCAGCCTGGTTTTTCATGGGGTTAGGTACGATCCGAACCTGCTGGGTTAAAGCAGCATTTTGTTCCTGGACATCAAGCAGGGGTGAACATTGCGTCCCAACCGGTGCGCCCCAGATTTCGGTGCCTTTTTTATAATAAACGCATTTGTAATAATTCTGTACCGTCTGATCATCGCGATAGTATTCTGAAAGCCCAAGGCCTTCGGTATAGCTGTCATTTAACAGGACGCTTCCTGCGGGGATTACAAAACATGTATTGATGAAACGGTATTTATCCTGGCCGAGCTTCTTGGTCTGACGAACATTATAGGCCTTCATATATCGGTCGTACTGGGTAGCATAGATGTTCTCACGGATAAACTGATCGGGAAAACGCATAATGGAGGAATCATTTGCCAGGGTTTTAAAATTGTATTTAACCGTCAGCGTATCATGAATATATACATGGTTGTTTCCCGGATTGGTTACGGTGCTCCTGCAACGGTCAAACTTGTACTGAACCGAGTCGTTATTTCCCCATGTAGTTTTGGCAAAAACAGTCTTGATCTCTTTCCAGGTTGAGGTCTGGCCGGGGGCAAGTCCGTTATCATATCCGCTGAAATGCAAAATATCACCGATGTTGAAGGCATAAACCTCTTTCCACCCAAAATCCTGCAGACCCATAGCCGGCGATTTTCTTCCTACCAGGGTATAGCTTGTGGTATCGAATGGAACATTAACCATGTCGAAGGTTTTTGCTAATCCGTAATGTGCACTGAGTTTGAAGGTTTTACCGTTCCAGGGGTTTGTAACAGGGGTACCGTCGTACCTTTTTGCCTGGAGTTCCACTTTCATGACATTGTCCAGAACACCTAAAACGGAATCGGGATCCATCGAAAGCACATTCGCCTGCAGGTAGGTGCCTGAGGAAAGGTTGACAAACTTCCAGGTGTACCCTACCACTGCCTTTGCTTCAATACGCACGGTATCCTTTCTCCTGTTAAAGAAGAAAAACGATTTAGTCTGTGCCACACGGTAGATTTTTTTCCCAAAGATGGAACCCTTGGTCGTATCCAGACAGGAGGCAGCCGTATCGCGGATGGTCGCGTAGGAGTAAAAAATGGTATCGTTACTGCCAGGTAACGTATAACTTGTTGTTTTGTAGGCCTTTACCATAGTCGAATTGACCTTCTGGAAAAAGCTTGGCCCCCCGGAGCAGATGTTCGTGTAATCCTGTGCATGCAGCAGGATGGGCGTAATAAATAACAGCGCAAATATGATCTTTTTCATGTGGTTGGAATTTTTCTACAAAAATAATAAAATATTATGATTAAAACATAACTTACCCGGATGACTTGAACATCTATCATCAGACAATACTCCTCCTGCAAAGGTTGTCTTGCAGGAAGGAATTGGCAAATTATTTTTTTGGTGCCTGACCGCCCAATGCTAATTTTTTCAGACCTTCATCCGTGGCATCCAGTAATGGTTTAATGGAAATTTCACTACCGACGGCATTTTTCATCCACAGCTGCGGAATGAGTCGTCCGGCTGAGAAAATCCTGATGGCTTCATCAGCAAAATTTTTCCCTTTAAAAAACTGATCAAGTTGAAAATCAATAAGATGTCCTACCGGATAGTTTGGCAGATAAAGCGGGTTGTCGATCATATGGGAATAGATGGCCAGGATGGGAGAATCCTTTTCACCGAATACCGGCGCATAATACTGATTCCAGATTTCGATGGCAGATTTAACCACCGTCTCTTTCAATTGTTGTTTGGTGGCGTTCGGATTTGCGTAAAGCCATTTCCAAACTTTCATATCTAAAAGAGAAACCCCCATGATTTCATAACTCATCCAGAAATTATCAATTGCAGCCAGGGCCTCTTTGTCGGGGTCATTGTCTTTGATACCTAACAATTCGAGGTCGTGTTTCTGAAAGGTGAAGGCGAATGCTTCGGTAAATGCAGTGTTTGGAACGCCCTGCA
>CAIYQH010000559.1 GCA_903928285.1 uncultured Bacteroidales bacterium | reverse complement strand
GGCCGGTCGTATCTTTCGAATTCACCAGCCCGATATAATCATATTTCCCGTCGGTAAAATACATCAGTTTGTTGTCCGTGTCGCCGGTATCGCGGTTTTTCCATAACAGCGGACGCCCGTCGGGCGTGAATTTGCCTGAAATGATGGCCGTAGTGCAGGCCGGCGATTGAAGCGATGCCAATGCTAACACGGCATACAGTAACACTAGTTTTTTCATGCAGGATGGGTGTTTGTACGAAAGGCGAAATTAAATAAAAGGAAGATGATAACCTCATTTATGATCGTAAGATCAATATCGGAACGCCAAACCTGGCCTGAAACATTCGGTGAACTGAACGATGGATGATTTTTTTTGGAAAAACATCCGGAAATGATTATATTGTAGTCGTAAAAATGATTAAAATATGATCAAAGCTTCACCATTTCACCATTTCACCATTTCACCATGTACCTCTCCTCTCACTCATACTACTCCCTCCGCTACGGGACCATCTCCGTTGAAAATCTCGTTGAAGAGGCGGTCCGGTGCGGGGTGACGGCGCTGGCACTGACCGATATCAACAACTCCACGGGCATCATGGACTTTGTAGCTGCCTGTAAGGAGAAAAATATCAAACCCATTGCAGGGATTGAATTCCGCCGCGGGGATGAATATCTCTATACCGGTTTGGCTAAAAATAACGAAGGGTTTCGCGAGATCAATGAATTCCTTAGTTTTCATAACCTGAACAATCAGCCGCTGCCCGACCGGCCGCCGGAACTGGAGCATGTACTCTGGATTTGTCCCTGGCATGTTGCAGCCTCGCACGGCCGGCCCCCGCGTGTTGCTAACCACGGGCTGATCGGTATCCGCCCTTCCGAACTGAGTCCGCTGATGCTGTCGCGTCATCGTGACCTTATTCCCAGGATGGTGCTCCTGGCGCCGGTGACCTTCCGCAACCGGCAGGAATATGAACTGCACTGCAACTTCCGCGCTGTTGACCACAACGTGCTGCTGAGCAGGCTGGAGCCCGGGCAGATTGCTGCTCCCGATGAGATCATGCTGCCGGTTGCAGAGCTCCGGGCGGCATGCAGCGATTTCCCTGAGATTCTCCGGAATACGGAAAAGATCATGGAGGCCTGTTCCATCGATTTTGATTTCAAAGCCTGCAAGAACAAGCAAAGCTATACCGGCAACCGTTATGACGATCTCATCCTCCTGGAAAAACTGGCCATGGACGGGCTACAGTACCGGTATGGCAAGGGGCATGGAGAGGCCCGGAGGCGTATCCGTCATGAACTGGAGATTATTGATAAGATGGGTTTTGCCTCCTATTTTCTTATCACCTGGGATATTATCCGTTACTCCATGTCGCGGGGTTATTACCATGTGGGCAGGGGGAGCGGCGCCAACAGCATCGTAGCCTATTGCCTGCGGATTACCGATGTCGATCCCATCGAACTCGACCTCTATTTTGAACGATTCATCAATCCCAAACGCACCTCGCCGCCCGATTTCGATATTGACTATTCCTGGAAGGAGCGCGACGAGGTGCTCGACTACATTTTCAAACGTTACGGCCATGAACATACCGCCCTGCTGGGCGCCATGTCGACTTTCCGCGATAAATCGATCTGCAGGGAACTGGGGAAGGTACACGGCCTGCCGAAGCAGGAGATCGATGCCTATCTGAAAAATCCTGAAGAGGCGGTAAATCAGAATAAGATTATCAGGAAGATCAATGAGCTGGGGGAGATGATGGCCGATTTTCCCAACCTGCGGAGTATTCATGCCGGCGGGGTGCTGATCTCGGAGGAGCCCATCACCTGCTATACGGCGCTTGACCTGCCCCCGAAGGGGTTCCCGACCACCCAGTTCGACATGTACGTGGCCGAGGATATCGGTTTCGAGAAGCTCGATATCCTCAGCCAGCGCGGGATTGGCCATATCTACGAGGCTGCGGAGATCGTGAAAAGGAACCGGGGCGTCAGTGTGGATGTTCACCAGGTCGGCACCTTTAAGGAGGATGAAAAGGTAAAGGATCTGCTTCGCAACGCCAGGACCATCGGGTGTTTTTATGTGGAGAGCCCTGCCATGCGGGGATTGCTGAAAAAACTGAATTGCGACAACTACCGCACGCTGGTGGCGGCCAGTTCGATCATCAGGCCCGGCGTGGCACGCTCGGGGATGATGAAGGAGTACATCTTCAGGTTTCACCATCCCGATAAGTTCAAATACCTGCATCCCGTGATGGAGGAGCAGTTAAAGGAGACTTACGGGGTTATGGTTTACCAGGAGGATGTGCTGAAGATCTGTCATCACTTTGCCGGCCTCGACCTGGCTGATGCGGATGTGATCCGCAGGGCGATGAGCGGGAAATACCGCTCGAAGAAGGAGCTGCAGCGGATCATCGACAAATTCTTCGAAAACTGCAGGAACGCGGGCTATCCCGAAGAGGTGACGAAGGAGGTATGGCGACAGATCGAATCCTTTGCCGGCTATTCCTTTTCAAAGGCGCATTCAGCCTCCTACGCCGTGGAAAGCTACCAGAGCCTCTACCTGAAAGCCCATTACCCGCTGGAGTTCATCACAGGGGTGATCAATAATTTCGGAGGTTTTTACTCCTCCTGGGTCTATTTCAACGAGGCCAGGATCTCGGGCGCAAACCTGCATGTGCCCTGCGTAAACCGGAGCGAATATAAGACATCAATCAGGGGAAACGATATCTACCTTGGATTTATCCATGTGGCCAACCTGGAGGCTGCCGTGGCAAAGGCGATCGTTAAGTTGCGGATGCCGGATTCCGGGCAGCCGGCCGAAATTCCCTATACAGGCCCGGAGGATTTTATCCGGCGGGTGCCGGTCACCCTCGACCAGATGATCATTCTGATCAGGGCCGGGGCTTTCCGTTTTACCGGCAAGCCAAAGGCGTCGCTGTTATGGGAGGCCCACATGCTCCTTGGGAGAAACCAGCCGGCAGCCGGTCAGAAGAACGGGGAACCAACAACAGCAGGATCCGATGCTTCCAAAAATGACGATGCCGACCGGCAGCTCACGGTCCAAGCGTCGATGTTCAGCGCCCTGCCGGTTAAACGCTTCGAACTCCCCCTCCTGGAGCAGAATATCCTTACCGATGTGTACGACGAGATAGAACTGCTCGGCTTCCCGATAACCTACAGCTATTTCGACCTGCTGGAAACTAAATTCCGGGGCGACATCCTGGCCCACGAAATGGCCGGCTGCGTCGGAAAGACCCTCCGCATGCTGGGATTGCTGGTGACGATCAAATATGTCAGGACGATCAAAAAGGAGTGGATGCATTTCGGCACATTTATCGATGTTAACGGCCGTTTTTTCGATACCGTTCACTTCCCGAAGACGGTCGCGCAGTACCCTTTCCGGGGCGACGGGGTCTATCTTGTCAAGGGGAAAATCGTGGAGGAGTTCGGATTCCCCAGCATGAATGTCGAACAGATGGCGAAGATGCCGCTGAAAGCTGATCCGAGAGGGTAGGTGGGACTATTCTATGTCAATGTCATATTTGTCCAGAAGGCCTGCAATACCTGCACGTGAAAATTTTGCCTTTTTTATCCTGTTTTTTTCAGGATCAATGACGTAAAGATAGGAGCTTCGGAAATCTGCTTTTTCCAATACTGAATTCTCAAAAACAGCCCTTGACAGGTCGCAGTCATCAAAAACAGCAGCTGTTAAATCGGCCTGTGTAAAATCGGTCTCCTGCAGACTGCAGCGGCTAAAATGAGTTTGTTTAAGCTTCATTTTATAAAAGGAGGAGAGGTTCAGATTGCAACCTTCAAACCCGACGGAAAAGAGAAATTCATTGCAGTTTTCAAAGCGGAGCCCCAATAGTTTGCACCCTTTGAACTGCGTATCCCTGAAGGAGGTTTTATGCAGTTTTGCCATGCTCAGGTTGCAATCGGAAAAGCTGCATCCTGTAAATTTAATGGCCGATAAACCGGTATTTGAAAAGTCACAACTGAGGAAAGTGCAGTTTTCGTAATCACCCTTTTCCATGGCATGGAGGGTGAAATCAGTTTTGTCATAGCGCTTGTCGCAGATTAAGGCAGAATTGGTCATGTGAATTAAGCATATTTTCGTTTGAATTTTTCTGAACGGGACGCTGTTCCCGACGGCACAGGCCCAACTGGTATGAATAAACTTCCGTCTGGATGTCCAGGCAGATTTTTTTTAGCTAAGATACAATGATCGGGAATAAAATCAGACGGGCAGCCGAAATATTCACACTGCCTCAGGAAAGTCAATTTTATCATGAAGAGGTCGTTTTCCTTATTTTTTTTTCTTTCCCTGCATGGGATTTTTTCCCCCCAAGAAAGCAAACCAGCGACACTTGGTAAGATTGCATAAAATAAATAAAATGAACTGGTTATGAAAAATGATACGTAAAAATATTTTACATAATTATTTTTTTATTTGTCTGTTATGGCCTGGTATTCCATTTTTTATTGTTAGGGACGTAAATGATAACGTTCATTAATCAACAATATCAAGGGTTGTTTGTGAATAAAT
>CAIYQH010000558.1 GCA_903928285.1 uncultured Bacteroidales bacterium | reverse complement strand
TTGATTTTTAATTATTTTATCATTTTCTCCCTGGTTTGATCCGGTAAAGCACAACATCATACACCAGGATCTCCCTGCTTTTTATTTTATCCATATCGCCAAGCAGTCCGAAAGCAAGATGGGACGGGAGGATGAATTTGGCATGATCGCCTGTCTTCAGCAGCAATACCCCCTCTTCAAGACCGTTGGGAACCGCGGCCTTCCCGGTTTCAAATTCGAACGGGTTCAGGGTATCGGCGTTATAAACGAGGTCGCCATTAATCAGGCTTACACAATATTTTATGGAAACGATTTCTCCCCTTTTTGGATTCTGCCCATTGCCATGTTTATAGACCATATAACGCAGTCCGGTTTGGGAAACCTGCATGTTCCAGTGATGCCTCGCAACAAAATCGTCGATTTCCTGGCTTTCTTCCCTGACAACCTGGTGGTTATATTTCAAAACCGAATCATCAGTCATTGGAGTGTGACCGGTGGATTGAACGGGCCCGGGGGACTCCTGGCAGGAGGTTACGGAAAGTATAAGCCCTGTCACCAGGTAAATAAACCATGATACGCTAACTACCCTGCCGGCCTGATTCCGGCTGGTTGCATCAGATCCCCGTTCCCTGAAAGGTATATTCACGAATAAACGGATTTAAGCTTCGAAAGATAGGAAGGCAGGATCTCGCGGAATTTCGCCACAGTTTCCTCAAGTGTGGTGTGGCAGTTGGCCCCTGCAGCATTGCGGTGCCCGCCGCCGTTGAAATGTTCCCGGGCCAGCACGTCGACCGAAAAATCACCCTTTGATCGAAACGACACCTTCACAATGCCATCCCGTTCCATGAACAAGGCGGCAAGGTTGATATCTTTAATTGAAAGGGCATAATTCACAACCCCTTCGGTATCACCTATCTGGTGGTTGAATTTCAGCAGGTCTTCCTTTGAAAGGGTGATAAAAGCGGTATGAAGGTCGGGAAGTACCACAAGCTGGTCACTGATAGAATAGCCCAGCAGGCGCAACCTGCTTTCGGAATAGGTGTCATAGATCAGACGGTGGAGATGCTCCCCGTCGACGCCCAGTCTGATCAGCTCGGCAACGATCAGGTAGGTCCTGACATAGTTGCAGGAATAACTGAGCGACCCGGTATCGGTGATGATCCCGGTGTAGATGCACTCCCCGATTGCCTTATCCAGCAGGTGAAGATCCCCCATGGCCTCAATGAAATTATAGACAAGTTCGGAGGTGGAGGAGATCTTTGAGATGGATATTTTCAAATCAAACTCATCGGAGGCAAACAGATGGTGGTCAATAAGCACTTTAACCGCTGTTGATTGCCGCACCATGGGGGCGGCATCGTTCAGCCTGCTGAAGTTATTGTAATCGGCTGCAATGATCATATCAGCCCGGGCAATGACCTTCTCACATTCTTCCCTGTGAACCGAAAAAAACAAAATATCCTCATGTCCGGGCATCCAGGCAAGGAAATCGGGAAAAAGATCAGGCGCCATCACGTGTACAGTGTGACCCCGTTTTTTCAGATAGGTTGAAAGTGCAAGACTGGAACCAATAGCATCACCATCGGGGTTGGTATGCGTGGTTATCAATATCTGCAAGGGTTTTGAAAGCTTTTCAGCTATTGCGGGGAAGTCAGTATTTTCCAAACAGGTTCATTTTAAAGGAGTGCAAAATTAGTGATTATTTGAAATATATATGTAATTTTGTTTGCTCATAAACCCAACAAAAAATGGCTGGAAAAATCACCTTTACCATGGTTAAACCCTCTGCATTTTCAGCAGGTTTTACCGGAAAAATCCTCTCCAAAATTGAAGATGGAGGATACAGAATTGTTGCTATGAAAAAGATCTGGTTAACCAGGGAGCAGGCCGGTCATTTTTATGAAATGCACATTGGACGCCCTTTCTACGAGGAACTTACAACGTTTATGTCTTCCGGTCCAATCGTTGCAGTGATTCTTGA
>CAIYQH010000557.1 GCA_903928285.1 uncultured Bacteroidales bacterium | reverse complement strand
GTACGCGGCAATCTTTTGTTCCTTCTTCGAAGGACGTGGAACTTTGCAGATTTCAAGGAAATAGTGCCAGAGGCGGTCAGGTTTCAGTTGTCTTAAATCTTGATCATTCATTTCTATCGGGTTTTACAAGTTGATTTATACCATCCAAAAGTATCAAATTTAAGAATTGGCGGGAGATTTTTTCTACCTTTACCCTGTAAATTCTTAAAAACACAGCGTTGACTTCCATATTCCCGAAAACAGTCCGGTTTCACAGCCTGGCATTCAGATATAGCCTGTTTTTCCTGGTTTCCATCGTGCTTATCTTCAGTTTTGCCTTTATATATGGATACCGCTATTCAAAAGCATTGCTGGTCGACGGGGCTGAAAAGGAGGCAACCCTCCTTACCCAGCAAACGATAGCCCGGCTTGAGAATGTCATCAATCCGGCCGAAGTTTTGCCGGGAACTCTTGCCGATGCTATGGAAACACAAAAAATAGGCTTCGACCAGGTCATCAGCATCGCCAGAACCTTCGTCAGCAGCGACCCTGCCGTATTCGGCAGTTGCCTGGCCTTGGAGCCGAACAGTAATCAAAAGGATCAGCGCTGGTGTGCCACCTATCTCTTCGAAAAGGATCACCAGATTACCGAAAGAAATCTGGGAAACGAAGCCTACGACTATTTCTCCATGGACTGGTACAGGCTTCCGAAGTTGCTGAACCGGCCGGTATGGACTGAACCCTACTTTGATAAAGGGGGTGGAGAAGTGTTGATGTGTACCTATTCAACCCCGTTTTATACAAGAAAGAATGGGACCAGGCAGTTTGGCGGAGTCATCACCATGGACATTTCCCTGTTGGCGCTGGAACAGATGGTGAAACAGATAAAACTGTTCAAAACGGGCTATGGCTTTCTTGTTTCAGCAGGAGGCATGGTAATCTCCTCGCCAAAACTGGTCCTGGAAAACAAAAATGTTTTGGAAATAGGCAGGATAGGACGGGGGAAACAAACACAGATGGCCCTAAAAGCGATGATTGACGGGAAATCGGGATTCACCGCCATGGATGGCCTGGATGCGCAGGTTCATCCCAGTTTCCTGGCGTATGCTCCGCTATCCTCGACAGGGTGGTCGCTGGGGATCATCTTTCCCGAAGAGGACCTTATGGATGACCTGTACAGCTTCTTCAGGAAAATACTCTGGATTGTCGCCTGCAGCCTTCTTGCATTACTGGTAACCACGGTTCTGATCACCCGGAGCCTGACCAGGCCCATTATTCACCTGGTTGATGCAACAAGGCAGATCGGACAGGGAGACTTCCATTCACAGCTACCGGTTCGTAAAACAAAGGATGAGATCATGCAACTCACCAGCGCCTTTGCGGTGATGCAGGAAGAGCTTGGGAATTATATTCGGACGTTGCAGCGGACAACCATCGCGAAGGAAAAAATTGAAAGCGAACTGCAGGTGGCGCATAATATACAGATGGGGATGCTCCCGCGCGGTTTCCTTACCCCCGGCAACTGGGAGCTTTACGCAACACTCGATCCTGCCAAGGCAGTGGGAGGGGATCTCTACGATTTCTTTTACCCCGATCCCGATCATCTTTGCATCGCCATCGGGGATGTGTCCGGAAAAGGGGTGCCGGCCGCACTCTTCATGATGGTAACCCGGACCCTGTTTCGCGCAAAAGCCGTTGCCGGATCGCCACTCTCCGTTGTGATGGACAGCATTAACCGCGAACTGTGCCAGGATAACCCAAGCCAGATGTTTGTCACCTTTTTTGCCGGAATAGTAAACCTGGGTAACGGAGAGATGGTGTTTTGCAATGCAGGCCATAACTACCCCTATATATTGGATCCGGCAGGGAATGTAAGGCAACTGAAATTCAAAGGAGGTCTCCCGCTCGGTGTTTCCGGCGACCTGGAGTACCAAACAGGATCGTTTTTCTTCTCTCCCGGAGAGATCATGGTGCTGACGACCGATGGAATTACCGATGCACTCAATGTGACGGATGATTTTTTCGGGGAAACAAACCTCACGGATGCGCTGACTGCCAGAGCAGGCAGTAGCCCACGACGTCTGGCCGATTCCCTTCTCAATGAAGTGAAGTTGTTCGCTGATGGGACGGAACAAGCGGATGATATTACCATCCTGGCCCTGCAATACAAAGAAATATCCACCATGAATGGGAGCCCTGTACAACCTGTTCATTTGACTTTGAGAAACAGCCTGGCGGAACTGGAGGCGATCAAAGACAGCCTGGATCAGCTGGCCGGTTGGAACATCCCCCGGAAAATAATCATGGAGGTCAACCTGGTGTTGGAAGAGCTGTTTACCAATGTTGTATTTTACTCCTTTGACGATCAGAAAGAACACCTCATCAGGATGGATTTTACCTTGCCGGATGCCTCTCAACTGCAGATCAGGATCGAGGATGATGGGAAAGCGTTCAACCTGCTTGAACGAAAAATCAGTGATCTGTATGGGATATCGCTTGACGAACGTGAGGTCGGAGGACTGGGGATTCATTTCGTCAGGGAGATCATGACAAACGTGGTTTACCAGCGTTTGGATGGAAAAAATGTCGTAATTTTAACCAAAATATTTTAACGAAAAGCTGACCTTAGCCCATGGAGATCCGCGAAACGAAGACTGACCAATGTGTGATCATCGGCATTGCAGGTCGTCTTGATACGACAAACTACAACCAGCTGGAGAGCAAACTTTCGGAACTGATCGGGAATCAACACGTGAATATCCTTGTTGAATGTTCGGAAATGGATTATGTCAGCAGCAGCGGACTGCGTATTTTCCTGATGGCGCTGAAAAAAATCACCTCTGAAAACGGCAAATTTGCATTGTGCTGCCTGCAGGATAGCATCCGTGAACTGTTCGAAATTTCAGGATTTACCAGTGTTTTTGAGTTGCATCCCTCCGTTGCGGATGCCCTGAAAGTTTTCTGATGGCTCATTACATCCATTATACAGACCCCAATTCAGGGGAGATGGTAGAGGTTCTCGGCAGGATCCCACCCTGCCCCGGCATCTGTTTCTTTATCGACATTACCCGTTCAACGGATATCAAATATGTTGGCGGGCTTAAGGAGTGGGGACGGAAGCTGAACAATACCTTCAACAACCTGTTATATGCAAATCACTTTCAAAACCATATTGTAAAGGGCATCGGGGATGAGATCATGCTGTTTATACCGGATCCTGTTCTGGAGGCCAAGCCTGTCAACAATACCTGTTTTGCCTTGCTGGAAGACCTTTATGCGGCGCTGTTCCTCATCAAGAATCATCCCAACCAGGATCTTTTCCTGAGTTGTAAAGTGGCGATTCATTATTGTACCGAGGTTTACAACATCACTTTCTTTGATGATGCCGAGGATTATTATGGTATCGATGTCGACCTTACGGCAAGGCTGATGTCAAAAAGTCTTGAAAACAGGATCGTACTGAGTGAACCATTTTATGAAAGGATCATCCGGGAACTTACAAAATTGGGAAAACCTGCCACAACGGGTTGCCTGTCGCTGGTTTCGGGCAGGTTTACCGAAACCTTCAGGGGAGTGCCCGTTGACACGGGATACAGGGTGATCGATGTATAGTATTTCATTGCATTGCGAAGCAGGAGGGGAATCTGGTTAATTTATTCGGGGTTTTATGAATATCTGGTTATATATTGTATTGGTATCAACGGTACTGGCAAGCGGTTCGCTGGTTTTTCTCTTTAAGGCCGGCGACCAGCGGGTATTAAAGCTGTTGCTGGCATTCAGCGGGGCCTTTTTGATCGGGATAACCTTCTTGAAACTCATCCCGGAGGTGTTCAGCAGACCGACAATGTTTGCCGGTGTGTTTGTATTACTGGGTTTTCTCCTGCAGCTGTCGCTTGAACTGATCACCGAAGGCGCCGAACACGGTCACAAGCATGCCCATTCGGATGATGAAAAGGTATCTCCGTTCCTGTTGTTACTCGGACTATGTATCCACTCTTTTCTCGAGGGAATGCCTATTGTACCTGGATTTGATGTGAAACTTCAGCATACGCTGGTATTGGGAATCGTGGTGCATAATGTGCCGATATCGCTTACGCTGATGAGCCTTTACCTTCATTATGGATGCTCTAAGACCAAAGCCTTCATTTACCTGATGATCTTTGCCCTGATGACACCCTTTGGATCGATGTTCAGCAACCTGCTCGATGCATCATTGACGGGGGCCCTCACTACCGGGTTTACCTATATCCTGGCAGTTGTTATTGGTATTTTCCTGCATGTATCCACCTCTATTTTGTTTGAAACCGGGGAAAACCACCGGTACAACCTGCAAAAATTCATCACCGTTTGTGTCGGACTGGCCGTGGCCTTTGGAATTTCAGTATTATAGTCAAATTTCTTTGGATGTTCTCAAAAAACAATTACCTTTGCACCCCTTAAACGTACGGATTCATTCGTGCCTTGTTCTTTAAAATGCCCAGGTGGTGAAATTGGTAGACACGC
>CAIYQH010000556.1 GCA_903928285.1 uncultured Bacteroidales bacterium | reverse complement strand
CCATACAGTTACCTGATCGCGAAACAATAGGTTTCCTGTATCTTTGGAAAAAACCAGACTTTGATATCTTTGTCAGGATTTCCAACACTCCGATACCCTATGAACAAGCATTTCCGCGTTTTCTTACTTCTCCTCCTGCTCGTCACGACAGGTACGGTTCTGGCACAGCGGGGAACCTGGAGTACCGGGATCGAAGGCGGTCCCGGATTATCATTGATCTACGGGAGTGAAAACGTTTACGGCCATCCGGGGCCTGCCGTGTCGGGAACGGCGGGGATCACGGGTGAATATGGATTTGCCGGCCCGTTTTCAGCCAAAGTGGCCCTGCATTATGAATGGGTCAGCACGCTGACCGACAACCCGTCGGCCTTGCTTCCACCCGCCGGGCGGCTGAAGTACCAGCTCGACTATCTCTCCCTGCCGGTGCTGGTGAAATGGTCCACCGCCGGAAAGATACGTTTCTTTGTCAATGCAGGCCCCTGCGTTTCCCTGCTTCTGCGGGAGTCGCTCTGGTATCTGCCCGACAGCGGAACCAAGGAAAAGGTCGCGGACGAAACGGGAGCCTATCACCGGGTCAACCTTGCCGTAACAGCCGGCGTCGGGATCGCTCTTCCCTTGGGACGAAGATTCCTGGTCTCGCTGGAGTTACGTGATAATTACGGCGTGCTCAACATCAGGTCGGCCGCTTCCGCCTTTGAATACAACAGCGCCATGGCGGCGGAGCAGCCAACAGGGCATACCAATTCAACACTCCTGCTGGCGGGAATAAGCTACCGGTTTGTCGGCAGTAAGGGACTGCCGTGCACACCGAACGATTCCGGGTACCAATACCCGCTGAAATAAAGGGGCTGGACAAATTATCCTGGAAAAAACACTCCCACGGCTTTTCCAATCATTCACCCCGTCATTTAACTTTACTTAAAAATTTGCCGTTATTAACCGACAGTTTACCATTGACTATCTTATAATTATAGGTTGCAGAGGCTTTTCCTTCAGGCTTTAACGTGTAGGTGTCTTCAGATGCAACAATCGCTCCTTTATGACTGAATGAGATATCCTGACCGCCGACTTTTCCTACTGCCGTATAGGAATAGGTATTGTTTTTATTCACCACAAAGGTCGCCATCAGAATTTTATTGTCGTCCTGGTAACCCTTCCATGTACCCACTAAACTGCCTGGTACCGTCCTTGAAACAGATTTAGCAGTAACCACAACAGGTTTAGCGCCTGCATTTTCCAACGATTTAACAATATCGCTTTTATTCTCCGGCGCCCTGTTGGCATAACTCAGTGCCGGATCACCCACTTTATTTACCGCATTCACGCCGGCACCATGCTTAATAAGCAAGTCTACAAGTTTCAGGTTCCCTGCTTCCGAAGCCAGCATGAGTGCCGTTTCACCAGCGGTATTGGCCAAATTGACATTGGCTCCGCTGTTAATTAAAAGATCACAATTGTCTAAAGCAGCTTTCCAGCCTTCGCTCGTACCAAGTTTTGCAGCGCACATGATGGCCGTCATGTCCTGGGCATGCAAAACATTTGGATTTGCGCCTAATTCCAGTAATTTACCGATGGTTTTCAATCGCACTTTTTTATCGGGCGGACTAAACATCATGGCTAACCTGGCCAATGGTCCCGCCCAGGGTGATTCTTTCGAAACTTCATCTACATCCGCACCACTCTTCACCAATAGTTCCAGCATTTCCAGATGATAGCCCACCGCAGCGTAACTGATCGCATTGAAAAACACTGAATTGTATCCATTCAGGTTAGCTTTTTGTTCGATCAGGTACTTAGCGGCCTCCAAACTATTGTGCTGGGCTGCCATTTGGATCGCATTAATTCCCTGGGAAGTTGAAAGGTTAATATTTGTACCATGCCGGAGCAAAAATTTTATTCCATCTGCATTGTTCCAAAACGCAGCGTCATTGATTGCGGGTACATCGCCCCCGGTTCTGGCTTTGCCCAGGTGATTCACATCCACCTTGTACTTTGTAATGAAATATTCTGCCCATTTGACATCTTTCGCTTTTATCATTGCCGCATTTAAAGGCATCGGACTGGACGGAGTGGGACCATATTTATTGGCTCCGTATTTCATGATAATATCCAATATATCATAGTTGTCATGTTCTATTGTTTTTGGAATCATCCCATCCCACGACTCGTCAGGACTAACACTTTCCACTTTTGCACCCCGTTTTAAAATTGCTTCAACAGCTTCGGCATGCTGCGATTCAACTACATTCAGGTAACCGGTACGATCATATTTACCCATGTAATTCACATTTAATTTGGGACTGGCGTTGTGTAAAATAGCCATGGTGATCGCTTTAGATTGCTCACTTGGTTTTTTTCCCGAGGTCGCCAGGATTAAAGCATCAAACTTGTTGTTAAATTCGCTGTGATAATTGATGTCTACCCCCATTTTGATGAGCCGGACTACATTGTCCGGGTTTGAGTTGGAAGTGAGTGAGCTAAGCAAGGCAATCAATGGAGTTGTAGCCCAGGTCTGGTCAAGCCCCGGGTCTGTTATGGTTATTGTTTTTACATTGATTTTTGGTGAATCAAGCAATATTTTAACGATGTCGTTATCCACCCGATGGGTTTCATGACTACTGCACGCGTAATTTAATAAGGAAACACCTTCGTAAACCTCATTAACATTTGCACCGGCATCAATCATCGCTTTGAATTGATTTACATCACCTTTGTCCACTGCGATGAATGTTTGTGGTTTAACCCCTGCTGTTTGAGCAGATGTTGCGACGGATAAAAGTGATACACAGCAGATCACAAGGATTTTGGAAAGGTTTTTCATAGTTCGTGTTCAAGTTATCTGGCTCCTAGACAATCCAGGCGGTTAAAATTACTGGAACTATGGTAACGAACGAAGGAACCGGAAACTTCGTGCATAAAAATATCTGGTAATAATCAAAAAAACCTGGTATTGTTGAGATATACAGGGACTTTTTGCATTGTGTGATACACTTACCTAACCAATTTTCCAACTTTAGAATCATTCCAGATTATCTCAAAGTGGTTGATTTTATTGATGAAATGAACGCATAATCATCTTGTTCCAAAGATGTGAGGGCTTCGCCCTCGCCTCATACAAAAAAAAATTTCATTATTTAAAGCGGATCAGCGTGGGCTCCGCCCACGCAATCATAACTCAATGTTTTCCTTTTTTCTGTTTCTTTGTGGTGGGCTGCGCCCGAATAGGTGGGGGCTTCGCCCCCACAATGATTGAAGTCACTGAATCAGGTTCAGGGCTTAATCCCCTGATGTGGCTTTCTATTATTGTATGTATTGAAAAAGCCCTTCAGCCCTATAAACAACAGCGTTCCGTTGTCAACAGGATGCAAATAAACGTAATCTTGTTTTACCGTACGCCAAAGCCGTTCGATGAAAATATTATCAATGGCTCTGCCTTTGCCGTCCATGCTTATCTTTATTTCTGCATTCTCAACATATTCCGTCCACAATGCACACGTGAATTGGCTGCCTTGATCGGAGTTTATGATCTCTGGCTTGCCGTGGCTTGCCAAGGCTTGTTTAAATACCTCCAGCGTGTTTTGTGCATCCAGGCTGTTGAATACGTCCCAGCCAACAACAAACCGACTGTACAGGTCTATTATGGCAGTTAGATACATAAACCCGCCAGTCATTGGGATATACGTTATATCGACCGCCCATACCCGGTTCGGCCTCACTGCTTTCAGACCTCTTAAAAGATACGGTCGGATATATTTGGCACTGCCCAGTTTGCTCAGGTTTCGTTTGGGGTATATT
>CAIYQH010000555.1 GCA_903928285.1 uncultured Bacteroidales bacterium | reverse complement strand
TGTGGTTTAATTTCTGTTTTTGAAATGAAACCGTCCCTTAAGTGTGAATGATCTTCCCGTCCTCCATTTCAATGATGCGGTGGGTTTTCCTGGCAAAATCCTCATCATGGGTTACCACCAGCAATGCCTGGTTATTTTCCTCAGCAAGTTTCCTGAAAATTTCAAAGACGATGATGCTGTTTTTTTTGTCGAGGTTTCCTGTGGGTTCATCACACATGATGATGGCAGGGTCGTTGATCAGGGCACGTGCAATGGCTACCCGTTGTTTTTCGCCTCCCGACAACCGGGTTGATTTTTTATCTGCCAGTTTTTCGATATCCAGTTTCCTGAGGTGTTCCATGGCGCGTTTTTTTAGTCCGGCTTCCGGATAACGACCCAGTTTCAATCCCGGGAGCATGACATTCTCCAGGGCGGTGAACTCATTGAGCAAATAATGGAACTGGAATACAAATCCTATCTTTTTGTTGCGTACCAGGGCCAGTTGCGCCTCATTTTTGCCGCGCATGATCTCCCCGCCGATCGACAGGTCGCCTTCATATTCGGTATCCATCGTGGATAAAATGTAGAGCAGGGTGGATTTCCCGCATCCCGATTTGCCGATGATGGAGACAAACTCACCCTGCTGAACCGATATGGAAATGTCGTTCAACACCTTGATCATGACAGGGTCCTTGAAACTCTTGCAAATGTGACTGGCCAGAAGCACTTTGATTTCGTCCATTTATCTCCCCCTGATGATGATGACAGGATCGATCCTGCTTGCCTTTCGGGCCGGGGCCCAGCCAGCCAGGTAGGTTGTGACGATCGAAAACGATGAGCCAATAAAATAAAATACAGGGTTGTAATCGACAGGGTAGGTCCTGACGGTGGGAAGTGCCGCCGTGATAAAGGGAATCTGGTCGATCACCAAGGAAAACAGGAACCCGAAGACGAGTCCCATCAACCCGCCGAAAAACCCGATGCCTAAAGCAATTACCAGGAAGATCCTGTTTACATCTCTCCCTGAAAACCCGGTTGCCTTCAGGATGGCGATGGAATCCATCTTTTCGTAGATCATCATGTTTAAGATGTTGTATATCCCGAACCCGGCCACAATCAACAGGGTAATTCCCACCATATAAGAGATGAGGGTGCGTACAAACGATCCTGTTTCAAACTGGGCATTGGCTGTTTGAATATCCTCGGCGTCGGCCTGGAACAATTGTGCATACTCCCGGGCAATTGCAGGAGCCTTGTTGATGTCATGCAGCCTGACCTGGATATCGGTGATGTAATCACCGGGTTTGCCCAGGATTTTTTGGGCAGTACCAATAGAGGTAAAGCTCTGTACCTTGTCAAGTTCCTGCACGCCTGACTGAAAAAAGCCCGCCACTTTCAGCGAAAATTGTTGCTGTGTAACGGTGGTTACCTGTACCACATCGCCCGGTTCTGCCAGTAATTTTGCTGCCAGACCTTCGCCCAGGATAATGCTGTTCGGCACATTCATCAGGTCGAGCGGATTGCAGTTGTTTACATAGTCGCCGAAATGGAATAACCGGCTTTCAGCCTGGACATCTATTCCATAGATCACGGCGGTGATTTCAACGGCCCCGTCGTTAAAAAACACAGGGGCTGTTATTTTAGGCGCAATCCCATCAACCCGGCCATCCTTTTTCAACGCCTGTATGATGGCACTGCTATTATAAATTTCGAGCCGGGTATTGCTTGCTTTTACCGACCGGATGAAATTGTAGCATTTATTAAACTCCCCGGATGAATTTACAGGCTGACGAACGTTCGGTTTGATTTCGTTGAATATCCGGATATGGGCAGTGCGGTTCAGCATCAACCCATCCAGCAGGTTGTTCAGGCCCGACATAAAACTAAGCAAGGCAATAAACATGGTTATGCTGAAGGTTACCCCTGTAGCTGCCACCAGGGTCTGACTCCAGCGGGCAAGCATTAACGACCGGGCAATCCTGAATATCAACCTGCTATTCACTGGGATGGCTTTTTGATCATGTCGTGAATGGTCAGTCCGTTTTTAATCTCAGCCTTTTGATAATCCTTCAGGCCAGTGATCACCCGCCTTTGTTTCCCGTTGCTCATGATGACCATCGAATCGCCGATGAGATAACTCCGGGGAATGGTCATGGCCTTGTCTTTTGAACGGATGATGATGTTCGCCTCGACCGAGAGGTTCGGGTAAAGTAACGGAGGGCGGGTTACGAATAACGACTTGACGATGAATGCCCGGGTTTGTTCATTCATCAAAGGTTCAATCGTTTCTACAACTGCTTCAAACACCTCCCCTTTATAGCTGTCCATGGTAAAAAGCACCTTCTGCCCCTTGCGGATCCGTGCAATATCATATTCATCAACCTTCATTTCGATTAAAAAATCATGTGCATCGCCCATAACTGCCACAGGGTTCAGGGTATTTACAAATTCGCCTTTTTCCTTTAAAATCTCCTGCCGCGCCAGTTCGATATCCACATCCAGCGCTCGCAACACCTTGGCCGCCACACCGTCGCCTTCCCGCAGCAATC
>CAIYQH010000554.1 GCA_903928285.1 uncultured Bacteroidales bacterium | reverse complement strand
TTTTTTGCAATCGCTGCAGGCATGTTACTGACAGGTGCGCTTATGACAGGATGTACCTCTTCCGCCGAAAAGGTTGACAATGCCCAGGATAAGGTATCACAGGCAAATAAGGAATTGAACCAGGCAAACACGGAATACCTTGCCGATGTGGAAACCTATAAAAAGGAGACCGCCGAGCGGATCGCAGCCAACGATAAGGCCCTGAGCGATTTAAAAGCAAGTATCGCGCAGGATAGGCATGCTGTGAAGGCTGATTACAACAGGAGAATTGCGGTTCTGGAACAGAAAAATGCCGAAATGAAAATGAAAATGGCAGATTATCAGGCAAATGGAAAAGAAAAATGGCAGAGTTTCAAAGCTGAATTCAGCCATGATATGGACGAGCTGGGCAAGGCCTTTAAGGACCTGACTGTCAAAAACGTAAAATAGCATAATAACAAAAACCAAATAAGATGAACTTTTTAAAATTAATCCTTATCAGCATGGTTTTGTTTTTGGCACAGACAGCGGGGCAGGCGCAATTTTCGGTGAGTCTGAACCTCGGTACCCCGCCGTTGTGGGGGCCTTCCGGGTATGCTGAAGCACATTATTACTACCTGCCCGATGTGGAGGCCTTTTACGATGTGAATGCCTCCATGTTTATCTATTATGGCGACGGAGGCTGGATTCATCGCTCTTATCTACCGGCCCGGTATAAAAATTATGACCTGTATGGCGGCTATAAAGTTGTGATGAATGATTATCATGGCAATACCCCGTACACCCATTTCAAAGAATATAAATCCAGGTATGCAAGGGGATACCACGGCCATCCGCAGAAAACCATCGGTGAAAGACCGGGACGGGGAAACCAGGAGGGAAACAGACCTCATGAACCCAGTCATGATAACAGGGACAATGGCGGTCATGAAAACTTTAGCAAAGACCAGCATGGCCATGACAAAGGATCTCCCCCGGGCCATGATAAAGACAGGAAAGAGAATCACGGGGATGAAAAAGGTAAAAATAAATAACACTTAAAAATCAATCATTATGCGTTCAGGAAAAGTAGTATTAGGCGTGTTGGCAGGCTTAGCCGCCGGCGCTGCAATGGGAATTCTATTCGCCCCGGGAAGAGGTTCGTCGACCAGGAGAAAAATCTCGCGCAAAAGCGATGAATATACCGATGAAATCGGAGAGAAGTTCAATGACTTCATTGACAGTATCAAGGTTAAGTTTGACGCTGTTGAAAAAGTAGCTAAAATGATGGCGGACAAGGGGAAATTGAAAATGGAAGAGGCCGTCGAAGAGGTTCAGAAATAACCAGCTAAAACTAAAAATATGGAAATCAGGGAAAACGCAATTGAAATATTAATGGAAAGGGTTGAAGCATATACCACTACTGCGTTTGAACTTTCAAAATTCAGATTATTGGAGGCGATCACCAGAATAGTCGCCTCCCTGATCCCCAAAATGTGTGTTTGGCTCCTGATTTCCATGTTCTTCCTTGTGTTGAGTGCAGCAATAGCCTTGCTCCTGGGAGAATTGCTGGGTAAAAACTGGTATGGGTTATTCATTGTAGCTGCATTTTACCTTTTGGCAGCCGGGGTTCTGTATTTTTTCCTCCGGAGGAAGATTAAAAAGGTTACCGGAGATTATATCATCAAACAAGTACTTCAATAACCGGATCATGCAAAACATAAATTCACTCACCGGTATGCAGGAAGCTATAACCCTGCTGGAAAAGAGGCGCACCGCGGAACAACAGTTGCTGAAAGCCGACCTTTTAATCTTGTTTGAAACCATGCAACCGGTAAACATGCTCCGGAAAGCACTGCACGGAGGAACCTCCGGTAAAGAGGGGAAAGGGAACCTGCTTTTCACGATGGTTGGTCTGACTGCCGGTTACCTTGCTAAAAGGTTTGTCGCCCGTGTCACGAAAAGCCCTTTCAAACAGCTTGCCGGCGATGCGGTGATGGTAAGCGTCACCAATGCCATTGAGAATCATCCTGACCTGGTCGTATCTGCAGGCAAGGCGATCATGAACATCTTCAGGAGAAAGCACCTCGCTGATTCACCCGCCACCGGACAACGACAGATATCATAATTACCCTTGCTGTAACGCACACTTCCCGATCGATGGCCAATAAAAAAATTGTCTTCATAAAGTTTTTCCGTTTCTGGAAAATCCTGGGGCCCGGGCTCGTTACCGGCGCGAGTGATGACGACCCTTCGGGCATTGCAACCTATTCGCAGGCGGGCGCTGCCTATGGACTTTCCACCCTCTGGACCGCCCTGATCACCTTCCCGCTCATGGCCTCCATCCAGGAGATGTGCGCCAGGATCGGACTGGTAACCTCCCATGGTTTAGCAGGAACGCTCAAATCAAATTATTCAAAACCGGTCTTGTATTTAATGCTGCTGTTCAGCTTTCCCGCCATCGTGTTAAACATCGGCGCTGATATTGAAGGCATGGGGGCTGTCGGGAACCTTTTGTTTCCATCCATTCATTCAACCTGGTTCAGCATTTTCTTTACCTTTTTATTGCTGGGTCTCATCATCCTGCTGCCCTACCAGAAAATGGCGGCAATCCTGAAATACCTGTGCCTGGCGCTGTTCGTCTACCTTATCATTCCATTTTTATACAAACAGGACTGGCTTGTGATCCTGAAATCCTCCCTGGTCCCGAAGATCATCTTCGATAAAAACTTTATCAGCATCCTGGTAGCAATCCTGGGTACGACCATTTCGCCTTACCTCTTCTTCTGGCAGGCCACGATGGAGGTTGAAGACCGTAAAAACAGCAGCAAACACCTGGTGGTCAATAAAAGAATCATGAGTGAAATGAAAAAGGATGTTGACTTTGGCATGCTTTTTTCCAACCTGGTCATGTTTTTTATCATCCTTACCACAGGGACGGTTCTTTTTAATGCAGGGATTCATAAAATAGAGACTGTTGAACAGGCTGCCCAGGCACTAAAACCATTGGTGGGAAATTCAGCATACCTGCTCTTTGCAATCGGGGTTATTGGCACGGGACTCCTGGCAATTCCGGTGCTGAGCGGCTCCCTTTCCTATATCATAACCGAAACCTTTGGCTGGAAAGAGGGACTGGATAAGAAATTCCATGAAGCAAAGGCATTTTACGTGATCATTGCGGTGTCACTCTTACTCGGCTTATCGCTGAATTATGTTGGCATTTCACCGGTCAAGGCGCTGATCTATTCGGCCATCCTTTACGGCGTAACAGCGCCTGTGCTCATTGCGATCATCCTGCATATCTCCAACAACAAAAAGATCATGGGGAAATTCACAAACGGGAAGTGGTCCAATTTCCTGGGATTCGCCACCCTTATACTGATGACCGTGGCAGCAGTTGTCCTGATAGGCATCCAGTTTATTTAGCAGCTGATTTATTATCACCACCATATTCCTGTAATTCAACTCATTGATGCAAGTAATGCAAACAATGCAAACAATGCAAGCAATGCAAACAATGCAGGAATGCAGGAAGGTTGGAATGCGGGAATGGTTGTAAAGCGGGGGCGATTGAACGGGGTGAATTATTTTGGCATAGTTGCCTTAACTTATTGTTTGCGGTTTTTCATGCATTCGTTCAATAAGGTCTTTAATGCATTATTACTGTATGGCTTTGCGATATACCCGTCGCATCCGGCCTCCAGTGCCTTCTCCTTGTCGCCGCTCAACCCGTAGGCGGTTTGGGCAATAATAACCACAGTTTTGTTAAACCTGCGGATTTCCCTGGTTGCAGAATATCCATCCATGACGGGCATTTTCATATCCATCAGGATGACATCGATTGAGGGGTTATTACGGCAGACAACGATAGCTTCAGCTCCAGTAGATGCCCTGAAAATTTCTTTGGATAAATTACGGATAGCCAGGCTTATCAGGATTCCCGAGGTGTCATCATCTTCGGCTATCAGGATATTCAGTTTTGAAGGCTGAGCCTCCTCCATCAACGGTAAACCTTCAGGTTTCTTCAGCACGGGTGATTGATCGTGCAGCATATAGGGAATGGTGAAGGTAAACAGGGAACCCTTTCCAACTTCGCTGTCGAGCGATATGCAGCCACCCAGCATCTCCACATACGCTTTCGAAATGGACAATCCCAGTCCGGCCCCCTGGTATGCCCGTGCATCACTGATGTCGGCCTGGATAAACCGATCAAAAACAGCTTTCTGACGCAGTGCAGGAATACCGATCCCTGTATCTTTCACAAAAAATTCAAAGAAATTTTCTTTTACATTACACCCAAAGACGATGGAGCCAGTATCGCAGAACTTAAGGGCATTGTTGGTGAGGTTGACCAGGATGGCGGTTACCTTCTCCTTGTCTGTGAAAATGATGGAATCAGCTGCCGTTACTGACGATTCAAGCCTGAACTGAATGTTTTTCCGGTCAGCCTCCGGTTTGAAAAAGGTATAGATGTACTCCATCTGCAGGTTCACATCAGTTTTTGAATAGGAAACTTCCATCTGACCCGATTCAATTTTTGAAATACTCACAATATCGTTGATGATATTGAGCATCCGGGCGCCGCTTTTTTCGATGATGCCTATATATTTTGCCTGCTCCTCGCCGGTCAGCCCTGGTTCTTTCAGCAACTCGGCAAAGCCGAGGATCCCGTTCATCGGAGTCCTGATTTCATGGCTCATGTTTGCCAGGAAGGCTGATTTAAGCCGGTCGCTCTCCTCTGCGTGCTCTTTGGCGACAAAGAGTTCGTCGAGAGTTTGCTTACGCATGATCGCCGTTCCGATAATCTGACAGATCGCCTCAAAAAAGAGGATAATATCTTTTGTAAAAGCCCCTTTTTTAGTTTCATTCAACTGCAAAACCCCCACGATCTTTTTATTGATCCGGATGGGGATGATGGCAATAGAGCCAAAACCATGCTGGATGCAGGTATTCCGGGGTTGAAGCCTCCGGTCAGGTTGACCTGGAAGTGATAAGAGCTGCGACGAATCGTTCGTCCAGAAACTCCCTGAATCAGTGAATAAGGGAGAACCAGGATCCGTATTCCCCGATATAACGAGACCGCAGGTACATGCCAGCAATGGAGTACCATCGTCATTTTTACAGATTCTGCCGTCAGGTTCCTTGAAAGTAAGGGAGTTTTCTGACTGAATCAGCTCCTTCGGAAAGCCGCTTTGTACCAGGTAGGGATAGTCATCCCCGGTTTGCAGACGGATACCGACAGCCGAAAATTTCGTCTCCTCTTTAATGGCATTGATGAGGTCGAGGCTCCGCTCCTTAAAATCCAGATTGCTGGCAAGGATACCCAGAATAACGTTGGAAAGTTTCTGAAAACGTTCAGCCCTGACCCGGCCGGTGATATCGCGGATATTACACTGGATTACCTTTTTCTTGTCAACCAGGTATACATTGCTGACAAATTCAACATGAATCAGCCGTCCGTCGGAGGTTTCCAGCGGCAGATCCTCGTAGCGGATATATTCACGAAGCTGTAACTCCATGAAATTTTCCTGGTTTGCCACGATATCTTTGAAGAAACCGATCTCCCAGATAGCCTTTTCAATAAATTGTTCCTTTGAATAACCCAGCAAATCAATTAAAAACGGGTTTACATCCAGGATCATGCCGGTTTCGGCATCCAGGATCAGAATTCCGTCTTTGGCTGTCTCAAATAGACGCCGGTAACGGGTTTCAGAGATAGCAAGTTTTGTCTGGCCCTCCTCTGTTTTCAACGGATTTGTCTTGTTTGTCATAATTTGAAAAATCGCCTCAATCTTACCGATCTGTTATTTTGGCAAGGTACCGCTATTAAAATCCATTAACCTTATACATTTATGGATATTAATTGCAAAATTCACACATGGAAGTTTGGCGTTTAACCGGGTCAACCGTGTTCTCACCTGTAAACAAGCTATACTGTAGTAGTTTACGGATTTTTAGCCGGTTTTCTGAAACCATGAAAATGTGTGAATGATGTAACTCTTACCCTGAATTGTGCAACCTTTTCTGGTGGTAAATGAATCACCTTTGCAGTGTGAAAATTCTTTCATGAAAAAAAATAGATAAAATGAATACCACGGAAGTAAAAGGGAACTGGA
>CAIYQH010000553.1 GCA_903928285.1 uncultured Bacteroidales bacterium | reverse complement strand
TCACTGAATGAACGATGTTGATGAACTAATCTTAACAGACTGCAGAAATGGAAGAAAATGAAAATAAGGAACGGGAAAGGGAAGAAATTTTTTCACGCCCGGTCCGCGCGGGTAAGCGAACTTATTTTTTTGACGTAAAATCTACTGTTGGCGAGGAGTATTACATTACCATCACAGAGAGTAAAAGACGGTTCAACAACGAACAGGGCAAATTCTTTTATGAAAAGCATAAACTTTTTCTGTACAAGGAAGATTTTGACAAATTTGCCAACGGGCTGAGTGATGTTATTGAATTTATCCGTACCGGAAAAGCCCCTGACAGACCTGAGTATGAGACCGAATCGCTGGTTGAGCAGGAGCCGGCTGGTATTAAAATGATCCACAAGTCGATTGAGTTCGAAGATCTCTCTTCCGAAAGTGAAAAGGTCTGATCCCTGTCTGGGATAGCCCTTTTCTGCAGTATGTCCGGCCCGGACAATTTGTTTCTTTCAAAATTTTTCAACATTCTTTCAGGTGTTGCTATTATTAGTAATTTTGCAACTTGTTTAAAACTATAAATGGGTAAAGTAATCGCTATAGCAAATCAAAAGGGTGGTGTAGGGAAAACGACGACAGCTATCAACCTGGCAGCCGGTCTTTCCGTACTCGAATATAAAACCCTTGTCATCGACGCCGATCCTCAGGCCAATGCCACTTCTGGCGTTGGTTTCGATCCACGTAATATCAAAACCAGTATTTACGAATGCATCATTGATGATGTTGAGGCAAAGAATATCATCCTGAATACATCCACCCCTTTTCTGGACCTTTTGCCGGCCCATATCGACCTGGTTGGTGCGGAGATCGAGATGATCAATCTCCCCAACCGCGAGAAGATGATGCGTAAGGTGATTGCCCCGATCAAGGATGACTATGATTTCATCATCATCGATTGTTCTCCTTCCCTGGGTTTGATCACCGTTAATTCCCTTACAGCGGCTGATTCGGTGATCATCCCCGTTCAATGCGAGTATTTCGCCCTTGAAGGGCTTGGAAAATTACTGAACACCATCAAAATTGTCCAGTCGCGCCTGAATCCCGAGCTGGATATTGAAGGGATCCTGCTGACCATGTTCGACAACCGGCTAAGCCTTGCCAAACAGGTGGTTGAAGAGGTCAAGACCCACTTCCAGCAAATGGTTTTCGACACCATCATCAACCGCAACACCAAATTGGGCGAAGCCCCCAGTTTCGGACTGACCATCATGATGCATGATATCAATAGCTCCGGGGCCATCAACTACCTGAATCTCGCCCGGGAAATTCTCCAAAACAACAACCTTACCAGGTTGACAAACGCTGAAAAAGAGATCAATGTCTGATTTACACGGAAAAAGGAAAGCCTTGGGAAGAGGCCTGGGTGCGCTGCTGGATCGTTCGGCAGCCGACGAGCCTCAGAAAGAGATTTCAGGGGAATATATGACAGGATATGTCACGCAGATCCGTGTGGACCAGATCGAACCAAACCCCTTTCAGCCCAGGACGCATTTCAGCGAAACCGAACTGCGCGAGCTTGCCGCTTCCATCCAGGAACACGGGATTATCCAGCCGCTGTCGGTCAGGAAAGTCGGATATGAAAAATACCAGCTTATTTCGGGCGAACGCCGGCTGAAAGCATCTATGCTTTCAGGACTGGTAGAGGTCCCGGCTTATGTAAGGCTCGCCAACGACGAGCAGATGCTGGAGATGGCGCTGGTCGAAAATATCCAGCGCGAAGATCTCAACCCGCTTGAAATCGCCCTCAGTTTTCAGCGACTGCTGGAAGAGTGCAAGATCAGGCAGGAAGATCTAAGCCAGAAAGTCGGAAAAGACAGGTCAACCATCTCGAATTACATCCGGTTGCTGAAACTCCCCGGCGAAATCCAGGTTGCCGTAAGGGACACCCTGATCACCATGGGTCATGCCCGCGCCATTCTCGGGCTGGAGGACGAAAAAGAACAATTGCTGATCCTGCAAAAAATCCTTGAACGGAAATTATCGGTACGCCAGGTGGAAGATCTTGTCAGGAGTGCCGGAACCCCTAAAAATACAGGCTCCTCATCGGCCCCTTCCAGCCTCCCTGCCAGGTTCGAAAAAGCAAAAAAAACATTGAATGGCAAACTCCAGTCGAAAGTAGAGGTGAAGGTCAACCACAAGGGAGCCGGTTCTATCATCATTGCATTTAAATCGGATGAGGATTTCGACAGGATCATTGCCAAATTTGATTCTTAGATGAAGCTAATCCTTTCTCTTTTATCATTTTGCCTTTTTTTTCTTCTCCCACCGGAAAGTGCAGTTGCACAAACCGATACAGTTGTCATCAAATCCGACACTACCTTCATCATACCCGATACGGCAATTATCACCAAACTTCCTGTGGGAAAACTGCATCGGAAGTCGTTGATGATTGGCGACAGTATCCCGGTGGAAGTGCCCGATTCCATCCGCGAAAAGGAGCATTCCCCGACAAAGGCAACCCTGATGTCAACCTTTCTGCCAGGGCTGGGCCAGGTTTATAACAAGAAATACTGGAAGATCCCGATCATATATGCCGGTTTCGGCGTCCTGGGGTATTTCGTAATCACCTATTCCAACGACTACCAGACTTACAAAAACGCCTACCTTGAATCGATCCAGGGGGTGAAAGACGGGAAATACAGCGCCTACGTTGCGCAGTATACCGCCGATCAACTCCTTGCCTCCCGTGATTTTTACCGCAGAAACCTGGAAATCAACTGTATTTTCACTGTGTTATGGTATGCATTAAATATCCTCGATGCTGCAGTGGATGCACATCTTTATACCTTTAACATATCAGACCGGTTGTCGATGAGAGTGGAACCTGCACCACTTCAGTTTACAGGATTTTCCTGCAGGCCATCCTCGGGAGTGAACCTTAGTTTACATTTTTAAAACCAGATGATCCGAATATGAAAATTGCTTTACTGGGATATGGGAAAATGGGCCAGGAAATTGAGAAACTGGCATTGAAGAGGGGTCATGAGATCGTGCTCATCCTTGACAACCTGGAAGATTGGGAAGAACATGGCGACCGCCTGACTGAAGCCGAAGTAGCCATAGATTTCACTTCGCCTGTCGCAGTTCTGGAAAACATTTACCATTGTTTTGACGCCGGCATCCCCCTGGTGGTTGGAACGACCGGATGGCTTGATGATATCGACAAGGTGAAACGGGATTGTACCGACCGGAACCAATGTCTCTTTTTTGCGCCGAATTACAGCATCGGGGTTAACCTTTTTTTTGAATTAAACCGTTACCTGGCCAGTCTCATGTCTGAATGGGAAGGTTATGCCATATCCATCGAGGAGACGCATCATATCCACAAACAGGATGCCCCCAGCGGCACGGCAATCGTATTGGCCAACGACATCATACGGTATTCCGACCGCAAGGAAAAATGGGTGAAGGAATCTGTTACAAACCCTGAAGAACTTGGCATTAAATCAATCAGGGTCGAAAATGTTCCCGGTACCCATGTGGTCCGCTACGAATCGGAAGAGGATTGCATTGAAATCATCCATACAGCAAAAAGCCGCAGGGGATTTGCCGTTGGAGCGCTCCTTGCAGCCGAATGGGTCATTGGGAAAACTGGTTTTTTTGATATGAAAAACCTGCTGGATACTGAAATTTTTATGAAAGAAGAATAAGAAAACCCATGTTAATGCGTTAGTTATAACATATAAACACTGCAAGATGAATTTATACCTTATTGTCACACTACTTCTTTTTATCCTCTCAATCGCCGGTTTGTGGGGAATTTTTG
>CAIYQH010000552.1 GCA_903928285.1 uncultured Bacteroidales bacterium | reverse complement strand
CTGCTCATCAAGGATGGTCCAAAGTTTCAGGATTATTTGGTCATAAACGGGAAACTCCTGGCTGCCAGCGATGCGATCATGCAGGAGGCTGTTTATGAATTGATTCATGCTACCCCGAAGCCCGACCTCGTTCTTATTGCAGGAGACCTTACCAAGGATGGGGAATTCGTGGGCCATGTCTCCGTTCATCTATACCTGCAGCAACTGATCCGTGCCGGGATCAGGGTCAGGGTCATTGATGGCAACCACGACATTTACAGCGCACAATCGTATGAATACAACGACAAGGTAATGACCAGGGTTCAGAATATCAGCCCGGATCAGTTCAGGTCGATCTATTCGGATTGCGGGTATAGCGACGCGATCTGTACCGACCCGTACTCACTCAGTTATGTTTCCGAACCATTACCCAATCTCTGGCTCATCTCGATCGATGACTGTAAATACGATAATATTAATAATCAGGCCTACACGGCAGGCGTGATCAGGCCGGGTACCATGAAATGGATACTTGACCGTATGGCAGAGGCCGCGCTGAAGGGAAAAACAGTGTTTGGCATGATGCATCACGGGCTAGTTGAACACTTCAAAGGCCAGAATTCAACTTTTCCAGGCTTTCTCGTGGATAATTATAACGATGTCGCCGACCAGCTCATGAGAGCAGGCTTAAAGATCATGTTTACGGGACATTTTCATGCAACGGATATTGTAAAGAAAAATTTGCAAAACAGGTTCCTGTATGATATCGAAACCGGCTCCACGATTGTTTACCCCTGTTCATACCGGGTTATTACCTACGTCAGGGATTCCGCCCTGATCATCAATACGAGGCACATCACAAACGTTTGCTATACAGGAATGCTCCCGGGTCAATCGTTTGTAACCTATGCCGACAGTTTAACCCGGATAGCTGCCGATACCCTGTTGACGACCTTGCTCAATAAATACAAACTGACCGGCGATACTGCTACCTCCTGGCATGCCGGCCATTGCCAGGGAGCAGCCTTAATGGCCCATATGGCAGGGGATGAGAAAAGAGCCTTCGAGGATACTGCGTTGAATAAGCAAATCGCGACAAAATATGGTCCTTCCTGGCTGCCGCTGTATTGTGATTGCCTCTGGACTGATTTAAAACCAGCGGATGACTCCCTGACCATTCTGCTGAAATCGGGTAACTGTTTCAAACGAAAATAACCCTCCGGGACCGGTTTAAACAGACCTGCCCGGATGCCTTCGTGTTAATTGAAAATACTATTTTTGCACGGGTAGCCAGACATCATTATTTCCCCAACCCTGATGACTGGCTGATGCCGCAAAGGAGGATCCGAATATGGAACTGAACCGTGAAATAGCGCTGGAACTGTTGTACCGGTATGTAAAGAATGAGAAGATGATCTTCCACTGTCTCGCCTCCGAGGCCGTCATGCGGGGGATCGCGCGCAAACTTGGCCGCGACGAGGATCAATGGGGCCTGGCCGGGCTGCTGCACGACCTCGATGTGGAGACCACGAATGCCGAAGCCACCGTGCATGGAACCCAGACGGAGGTGCTGCTGAAAGACTATGCTGTTGACCCCGAAATCCTCGATGCCATCCGCATGCACAACGAATGTTCGTCGGGCAGGGAACGGAACACCGCGTTCCAGTATGCCCTTGCGGCCGGCGAGACCATCACCGGGCTGATCTTCGCCACCACCTATGTCTATCCTGAGAAGAAACTGGCTGCCGTGAAACCGAAATCAGTGGTGAAGCGGATGAAAGAGAAAATGTTCGCCGCTTCGGTCAAAAGAGAGAATATCCTCGAGTGCGAAAAGATCGGCATCCCCATCGATGAATTCGCCGCCCTCTCCATCGCCGCTATGATGCCCGTCGCCGACCAGATCGGGCTGTAGATGTCATTATTATTTACTGCCACCTCGTTCAAACCCACGATTTTCGGTATAACTTTTCTATGTCAAATATGAAAAAGAAATCGGTTTGCGAAGGATCAGCCTGAGGCACTGCGGGTCCCGGAGGGACCTGATATTGGTAGAAAAGGTTCG
>CAIYQH010000551.1 GCA_903928285.1 uncultured Bacteroidales bacterium | reverse complement strand
CTTCGGCTCCATGCTGATGCCATCGAGCCCCACGTTGAACCCTTTGGAAGCTATATCTTTCCCGGTCATCACGAATTCGATATCCACAGCTCCCGACAGGTTTTGCAATCCCTTCAGGGTTACCATGCCATCCGGGAGCGTATGGGGTGAATAACCGCTGATGGTTCCCGCTTTGATCCTGTTCACAATGACATCTGCATCGCCATAATCGGGACCCTTTGAATAATAGAGATTCATATCATACACAGATTCCCGCAGGCCTTTTAGATCGAGGCCAAACGAGGATTTTTCGCCGGCTTCAATCACGATTTGTTTATTCCCGCTCCACTCTGGGCCAAAATCCGACATATCCACCACCCTCGATTTCAACCCATCCAGCCTGAATTTCAGATTTTCAGCCTCAAACATACGGGCAGGCTTTACAATCCGTAACGGAATCCGCTGACCTGCAATGGGAAACACAGGAAATGGCTTGTGCGGCTCCATCTGGTACCAATAGACTGTCGAGCTGTAATCGGCTATATCCCGGTTCCCCTGACCGTGTTCAATAGAAACCTTGATATTCTTTTTAAATGGGATCGGGTCAATGATATACTGCCTGTAGGCCGCGATCTGACCCAGGGTGTCGTTTTTATAGATCAGGCCATTGTAAAGACTTGCAAATTCGCCACGGTTGAAATACCAGCCCCCTGAAAAAAAATCCTCGGTGCCGGTACCATGAATGGAAGGTCTCTTCTCACCATCCACATAGATCATCTCGTCACCTTCGAGATAGGTCAGTTTTCCGTCGTACGACTGCATATTGAGGTTTACCCCGACGATGTGGCCCTTGCCTTCGGCGCGGAGCATGGTGAAATTTGAATCGTAGTTGGTGCGGATGCTCCGGTTCCATTGGGCATGAAAGTAGGCTACGTCAGCCTCGAGCGCATCTTCAAATTTCTGGTAATCCACCTGGTATAAAAAACCGGAGATATCCTGCCTGGTTTCGTTGACGATCTCAATTTTTGCATGACTCTCGAACGGCATCGGGAAATAACATACATATCCGCCGCTGGTCATGCTGAGGTATTGAGAGCTGTAAGACTTGTTTTTAAAGCCACACCCAAAGAAATCACCCAACGGAACTTCAACCGATGGCCTGGATTCATCATCCCAGAACATCCGGATCACTACCCTCCTGAGGAAATAGGGATCCCTCGAATCGATGGCAAACCAAATCCTGACGATCATCCCTGGTCCGTCAATATCAAAGATCGTCGCTTTTTTACCCGGTTCAATGATGATCCTGTCGTTGTTTCCGCCGGATGTATCATAACTTGAAACCTGTATCAGCTTGCAATTTTTGAGATACGGCAGGGCTGCCGGCGACAGCAGGTGCTGAATATCAGTGCGGTTTCCGGTGTTGCAGGCTGAAAAGACAAGTAACGCCAGCGCCAGCAGGAACCTCAATTGAATGAATACAACTTTCATAAAAATAGTTTCAACCTGCAAAGGTACTACTTCTGATTTTCATCGATCAATAATTTCGCAATAATGGCATCCCAGATGTAGTTGGGCGGACAATTCAGCGATTCATTGTCGGGGCTGTAAGATTCCCAATAGTTGTGGTTTTTGGAAAGCTGTACCGTAACACAGTTTACCATCTTGTCGGCCAGCTGATGCGCCAGGTCGTTGTATCCATATTTGCGCAGGCCATCGTAAACCATGTAATTCCATAGCATCCATACCGGACCGTTCCATTTACAGCAATAATTCACATAGGGATTATACCATTGATCCTGTGCTGACAGGGTTGGCACGCCATATTTTCTCCAAAATTTTGTGGTGTCCGTAAGGGTCTGGATCAACCTTGCCGCACGATCGCGGGGCGCCGCTTCGGCCCAAAGGGCCAGGAAGCCGATGATCTCCTGCCGTTTCAGATCGCGGGTCATAAACTGAAACGAGTGGTCCTTTTTGTTTACCGAATAGTAAAAACCTGTGGTTTCATCCCACATCCTTTCGTTCACCAGCTTCGTGGTTTTTTCAGCCAGTTCAAGCCACCGGGCCGATTCCGCACTCTTTCCCAGGATTGCGGCTATCGCAGCCAGGCTCCGTTCCTCTTTGATTACCATGAGGGTGAGATCCAGGCATTCCAGTTCATCCGAGATATCCTCTTTGTCAACATCGAGGTAACGCTCTGCCGAGACCTGGAAAACAGCATTATACCAATCCCTGACATTTTCAATAATCCCGTAGGGTCCCCATTCGAAAGTTCCGTCCTGGTCGGTGTCACGGTTTTTGAT
>CAIYQH010000550.1 GCA_903928285.1 uncultured Bacteroidales bacterium | reverse complement strand
CAAACTTTCCCGATCTCTATTTCAACCTTTCCCGCAGTTTGTTTACCCTGAAGAAATTCGACAGCGCCGCTTTTTTCCTTGCAAAGGGGGTGGAACTGGATCCTACGAAGAGATCAGCCGTGAAGGTGCTGGGGGAGGTTTATTTTAAACTCGCGGAGTCGGCATACGGCAGGCAAAAATATGACAGCACCATTTACTTCCTCAGGCAGGTTACCACCTTCGATCCTAAAAACGAACAGGCCAGCCACAACCTGGCCATGGTCTGGTTTATGACCGGCCATAAAACCGAAGCGCTGCAGGTTATCGGGCAAATGCGGCTGAACGGGATCAATATCCCGGACGACCTGGTTAAGCTTGCAAGTCAGTAGCCTTTCAGCAAGAATGGCGATAAGTTTCGCCTGTTACAAAACGCATCCTATGAACGATAACAATAAAAAATCAGGATTTGAGAAACTTCGTCAGAAAGCCGAAGAATTACTGAAAATCACGGCTCATCCTGATGCTGAATCCCCCTCCCTTTCGCAAACAGAAATAGGAAAACTCATTCACGAACTTGAGGTGCACCAGGTTGAACTGGAAATGCAGAATGAAGAGCTGCGGAATGCCTGGGACACTGCACAAATTGCCGTCGACAAGTATACTCAGTTATTCGAATTTGCGCCAACGGGATATTTTTCGCTCTCAAAGGATGGCAGAATCGCCGATATCAACTTTTCCGCCGCCCGAATGCTGGGGAAAGAGCGCCTGCGTCTAAAAAACAACTCCTTTGGTTTTTTTGTTTCCGCCAACACAAAACCGGTATTCAAACATTTTTTCGAGAACCTGTTTACCAATAAAACCATGCAAACCTGTGAGCTTGCCCTGGCAATCAAAGACAGCTCCCCATGCTATGTTCAGCTTACCGGCAGACTTTCCGAAAAGGAAGATCACTGCCTGATTTCGATCGTTGATCTCACCACCCGCAGGCAGATGGAAAACATGAACCTGGCCAGGCTGAACTTGCTGAAATTCGCCGACAACCACAATCTTGACGAGTTCCTTGAAGAAACACTCAATCAGGCCGAACGGTTAACAGGCAGTCTGATTGGCTTTTATCATTTTGTTGAAGATGATCAGAAAACCATTTTGTTGCAGAACTGGTCCACACGGACCAAGAAAGAATTCTGCAAGGCTGAAGGAAAAGGAATGCATTATAATGTTGCAATGGCTGGCGTTTGGGCTGATTGTATCCGTGAACGGCGTCCTGTAGTGCATAATGACTATCCGTCGCTTCCAAACAGGAAAGGCATGCCTGCCGGACATGCGCTGGTCGTGCGCGAACTGACCGTGCCGGTTTTACGCAATGGGAAAATCATGGCCATCTTGGGCATAGGGAATAAACCAACAGATTTTACTGACAAGGATGTGGAATTGGTTTCCCTGCTTGCTGACCTGGTATGGGATATCGCAGAGCGTAAAAGTGTGGAGGAGGCGCTGCAGAATTCCATGTCACTGACGGAAGCAACACTTGAATCGATCCATAACGCCATCCTGGTGGTCGATCTTCACGGGAAGGTCCTTTTGACAAATCGTAAATTTGCCGAAATGTGGCAAATCCCCGATGGAGCTATCGCTGTGGGAGACGATGAAACCCTTTTACATTTTGTACTTGAAAAACTTACCGACCCTGATGGTTTTCTCACCGGGGTTTCTGAATTGTATGCAAAACCTGAAGCAGAGCGTCTGGATATGATTTATTTCCGCGACGGTCGTATCATCGAACGTATTTCGAAGCCAATGTATTCGGGAGGGAAACCGGTAGCAAGAGTCTGGTCATTTCTTGACATTACTGAACGGACGGTGACATTGCAGCAACTCAAAGTCGCAAACGATGATCTTCAAAAGCTCAACGTTGAAAAAGACAAATTCTTCTCCATCATTTCCCACGACCTGCGCAGCCCTTTCAATGCTTTCCTTGGCTTTACCAGAATGCTGGCGGAAGATATTGATTCATTCACCACGGACGAACTTCGGAAAATAGCGTTGACCATGCAAAAATCGGCAACCAACATTTTCAATTTACTCGAGAACCTGCTGGAGTGGTCACGTATCCGCAGGGGGGTAACCAGTTTTAAACCAGTATTATCGCAGCTAATGCCCATGATCGAAGAATCATTGAAACCAGTCGGGGAAGCGGCTGCTAAAAAGGAGATCGCACTCGCATATGATATCGACGGCGATTGTTACGTTTTCGCCGACCGGTATATGCTGGGCACGATCATGCGCAACCTGGTTGCCAATGCTGTAAAGTTTTCTCCCAGGGGCGGGGCAATCTCCATCATTGCAAAACCGGCAACAGACCATTTTGTTGAAATATCGATCCGCGACCATGGTATCGGCATGAATGACAAAATGGTCGGCAACCTGTTCCGCCTCGATGAGCAGACAAACCGGAAAGGCACAGAGGGAGAGCCCACAACCGGGCTGGGGCTGATCATCTGTAAAGAGTTCGTTGAAAAACACGGCGGGAATCTTCGGGTGGAGAGCGAAGAGGGCAAAGGCTCCACTTTCTTTTTTTCACTGCCGGCAGGGAGTTACACAGAATAACGGGTAACGGATATAAAATTAAGAAAGTTCAGGTTCCCATGCAGTATATCGACTTTTAGCATACCTTTATATCATTACCTTTCGCCATTGTCTAAACCAAGGTCCCATGAATTCCAGGAAGCCGAAATCAAAGGAAACTGTAAAAGAGACAGCCCCCGTTGGTCAAAAAGAACAGTCATTGTTTCCCATTGTGGGCATCGGCGCCTCGGCAGGCGGGCTCGAGGCGCTGGAACAGTTTTTCGGGAACATGCCCAAAGACAGCGGCATGGCCTTTGTGGTCATTCAACACCTTGACCCTACCCATGTTGGCATCATGCCTGAGTTGTTGCAGCGGATCACCCCGATGAAGGTTTTCCAGGCAACCGACAGGCTGAAGGTAAAACCCAACTGTGTTTATGTGATCCCCCCCAATAAAAGCCTTTCGCTACTCAATGGCGCCCTCTATTTGTTCGCACCTGTCGAAACAAGGGGATTGAGGCTGCCCGTTGATTTTTTCTTCCGTTCGCTGGCCGATGACCAGCAAAACCGGAGTATCGGCATCATCCTTTCGGGCATGGGCAGCGACGGAAGCCTGGGGCTGAAGGCCATCAAGGAAAAAAACGGGATTGTGCTGGTTCAGGAGACTGCTTCCGCAAAATTCGATGGCATGCCGCGCAGCGCCATCGAAGCGGTAATTGCCGATATTATCGCGCCTGCCCCTGATTTACCTGCCCGGTTGATCTCCTTTCTTAAGTTTATCCCAATAGCGAAGCCCGACGGCGATATCGATGAAAAAATCACAAGCAACCTCGATAAAATCATCATCCTCATCCGCGACCAGACCGGTCACGACTTTTCAATGTACAAGAAAAACACCCTGTTACGACGCATCGAAAGGCGCATGGGGGCTCACCAGATCGACAAGATAAACACCTACGCCCGTTTTTTACAGGAGAATCAGAAGGAGGTTGAGATTCTCTTCAAAGAATTGCTTATTGGCGTTACAAACTTTTTCCGCGATACGGAAGTTTGGGAGAAACTCAAAGGAACCGTGATTCCCGCCATAATGAACGAATTGCCCTATGGGTATGTATTACGCGCATGGGTAACGGGTTGTTCAACAGGCGAGGAGGCCTATACGCTGGCCATGATTTTTAAGGAGGTACAGGAAAAAATACAAAATCACAAAAACCTGACACTCCAGATATTTGCCACCGACATCGACCACGACGCCATTGAGATTGCCCGCAGAGGCATATACTCCTTCAATATTGCAGCCGACGTATCGCCCGAACGTCTGAACCAGTTTTTCAGCCCTGAAACGGAAGGTTTCAGAGTAAACGCCTCTGTTCGTGAAATGGTGGTATTTGCCCCGCAGAATGTCATCAAAGACCCGCCCTTTACGAAACTCGACTTTCTTTCGTGCCGTAACCTGCTCATTTACATGCAGCCGGACCTTCAAAAAAAGGTGATCGGGCTTTTTCATTACAGCCTGAATCCGGGCGGAATCCTGGTGCTTGGATCTTCCGAGACCATCGGAAGCGACCATCATGGATTTTCAGAGGTTGATAACAAACTGAAAATCTTCCGGCGAAGTATGTCCTCGGCAGAAAAAGCGATCATTGATTTCCCAAGCTCCTTTTTCCAGCCAAAACACAGTATATCAGAAGCCGGCAAACCGCCATCAGAGGCTGAAAACATCCAGACCATAGCCGACCAGTTCCTGCTTCAGCGATTCACCCCGGCCAGTTTACTGGTGAATGGCGATGGCGATATCCTCTATATGACAGGCAGAATCGACAGGTACATTGTACCGGTTGCCGGTAAGGCAAACTATAACATTTATGTGATGGCGCGCGACGATTTGCGCCAGGCATTGCCAATGGCCCTGCGCAAAGCCATGCAAAGCCCTGGCCCTGTTCAAATAACCAATGTTAAGGTCGGGGCTGACGGAGGCAACCGGTATGTTGATGTAACGGTTCAAAGGATTGAGCAACCTGGTTCAATCACCGGCATGGTGATGGTGGTATTCACCGATGTGCCTGCCAGGACTGATCATGCAACCCTGAACCCTGTAAAAGGGAAACGAAGTTCAACAGGGCGGATGAAGGATATGGAAATTGAACTGCAACGGAGTCATGAAAATATGCAAAGCACCCATGAGGAGATGCAGACCGTACAGGAGGAGCTGAAATCAACCAACGAGGAGCTCCAGTCAACCAACGAAGAGTTGCAATCGACCAACGAGGAACTCACCACCTCCAAGGAGGAGATGCAGAGCCTGAACGAAGAGCTGCAGACGGTGAATGTGGAACTGCAGCGAAAGCTGTCTGATTTCGTCAGGGCAAACGACGACATGAAAAATTTGCTCAACAGCACGGAGATTTCAACGTTGTTCCTCGACAGGGAGTTGAACATCCGCAGGTATACCGACTTTGTGACTAGAATTATCAAACTGCGCATCACCGATATCGGCAGGCCTTTTACCGACCTGGTATCCGATTTGCAATATCCTGAAATCGGGAGCCATGTGGAGCAGGTGATCAAAACCCTCGTATCTGTTGAAACAGCCATTCCAACAACCGACGGAAGGTGGTTTAATGTGCGCATCATGCCTTACCGAACCCTTGATGACCATATCGACGGGCTGGTGATTACCTTTGTAGATATTACACTGGCAAAAATTGCGGAGAAGGCGATGTCCATTTCTGAAACCCGCTATCGCCGCATCTTTGAATCTGCGAAAGATGGAATTCTCATCCTCGATGCCGAAACGGGTAAAATTATGGATGTGAATCCATTCCTGATAAAACTGCTGGGTTACTCAAAAGAGCAATTTCTTGAAAAAGCGATCTGGGAAATAGGATTTCTGAAAGACATCGTCGCCAATAAGGATCTTTTTTCAGAATTACAGCAGAAGGAGATTGTCCGTTATGAAAATCTGCCGCTTGAAACGGCTGATGGCCGGAAGATCAATGTTGAGTTTGTCAGCAATGTATACCTGGTATCGGGCGGAAAGGTGATCCAGTGCTTTATCCGCGAAAGTATCGACAACATTGCATTATAAAGATGATCTGCCATGGAATGTCCATAAAAATGTTCATGAAAACAGTGAATGATCATGTATGGTCATTGCATAAGGCCCGAAAAAAAATAAATATTACCACATGACACACGACATGAAATCAGCCTCCGTCATACTGCGGAATAAGGCGGAAGAGTTTCTGCGAAACAACCCTTCTTCATCATCTTCACAGCTTTCTGAGGCTGAAATGATTAAACTCATTCACGAACTCGAGGTACAGCGGGTGGAACTGGAGATGCAGTATGAAGAGCTCATCATGGCAAGGTCTGTCGCAAAAGATTCGGCTGAGAAGTATGCCAGTTTATATGAATTTGCCCCCGCTGGCTATTTTACCATCTCGGCGGATGGGAGAATTCTGGAGGTTAACCTTACAGGGACCCAAATGTTGGGCAATGACCGCTCTCATTTGCAGAACAGTTTGTTTGAAGTTCACGTTTCGGCCGATAGCAGGGCAACTTTCAACCAGTTCCTCAGGAAGGTTTTCAAAAACAGGGAAACTGAATCGTGCGAGGTAACCCTGGCATTGCCTGGCAACCTGCCCTTGTATGCTCACCTTACCGGTGTTTCAGCAGAAAACAGGGATCATTGCCTGATAACTGCCGTAGATATTACCAAACGCAGGCATGCCGAAGATGAACTTCTTGCAAGCGAGGTAAAGTTCCGCAATCTCTTCAACAATTCCGAAGTCGGTATGTTCAGGACAAGGCTTGATGGTTCTGAAATTCTTGATTTCAATGAAACCTATCTGAAAATATTGAACTACACCTATGAAGAGATCAAGGATAACCCTTCTGCCAATCTTTGGGCTGATCAGGAGGAACGCAACGCGATGGTCAGCCTGCTCAAGGCAGAAGGTCATGTAAAGGATTTTGAGTGCGGGATAGTTAACAAGCAGGGGGAGGTCAGGAGATGCCTCACCTCTGTGCTTTTGTATCCCGAAACGGGAATCCTGGAGGGCTCCATCCAGGATATTACCGAGCGTAAACTGGCTGAGAAGGCAATTGAAGCGAGCAGAGAGGAATTGATTTATACCATTGGTCAGCTTGCACTTGCCCAGCAAACCGGCCACGTCGGTTCCTGGAATTTAAATATCGAAACCCTGAAAATAACCGGATCAGCCGAAGCGAAGCGGTTGTTCGGCCTTTATGACCAGGGGAATTATTTCGACCTCGAGCACATCGAGGCCTGCATTCCCGATCGCGAACGGGTTCACAAGGCGCTTGTCGATCTCATTACGGACGGGACCCCCTACGACCTTGAATATACGATTCATCCGGCCGATGGATCTGAACCGAGAACTGTCATCTCAAAAGCTACGATTGAAAAAGATTCGGCCGGCAAACCGTTTTCAGTCACTGGTATTGTTCAGGACATCACTGAAACCAAACTCGTTCAGGATAAACTACTGTCGCAGACCATGCTGCTTGAGGCCCAGTTAAACTCAACCCTTGATGGGATCATCATTGTGGGCCCGGATAATAAGCGGATTCTTATAAACCGGCGCATGATTGAGCTGTTTAAGGTTCCCGCCGGTATTACCGAAGATAAAAATGATGCTGAATTATTGAAGCATGTAGTGAGTATGACTAAAAATCCCGTTAAGTTTCTGGAAAGGATCAGGTATCTCGTTGATAATCCGGAGATGGAAAGCAACGATGAAATCGAACTTGCAAACGGGATGGTAATTGACAGGTATTCGGCCCCTGTGGTCGGCAGGGATGGGAAGAACTACGGGAGGATCTGGATATTCCGCGATATTACCGAACGCAAGCTGGCAGATGCCTTGTTCAGGGACATCATTGAGAAAAATCCGATGTCCATCCAGATTCTGAACATGGGTGGATTTACGATCCAGACAAACCCGGCACACACGAAACTTTTTGGCGTTAAAACCCCGCCTGACTATTCCATTTTCAACGACCCTCAGTTATTGAAACAGGGAATGGGCGAGCTGTTTGATAAAGTAAAACAGGGTGAAACGGTGCACTTTCCCGATTCCAGGTTTAATGTCCACGACGTTGACCCTTCATTTCCTGATGTCATGGCCTGGATTAAGGCAGTGGGGTTCACGTTGCAGGGTGACAACGGAGCGCCCCACAGGGTGGTCCTGATGCATGAAAACATCACCGAGCGCAAGCATGCAGAGGAGATGTTCCATGATATTATTGAAAAAAACCCGATGTCAATTCAGATCGTTGATAAAGACGGGCATACCATGAGCGGAAATCCGGCATATGTAAAGCTTTTTGGCGCATTTCCCCCTCCCGGCTTTTCAATTTTTGCCGACCTGCAGAGCAAAAGCCCGGAGCTTGAGCAATTAATTATGCAGGTTAAACAGGGTAATATCGTTCATCTCCCCGATTTATTCTATAATCCGAAGGATGTTTCCCCCGAGGGACCCGACAACCCTGTTTGGATACGGGCGCTTATTTTTCCGTTGAACGACAGCAACGGGAAACCCGACCGGTATGTTTTCATGCATGAGAATATCACCGAGCGTAAACTGGCTGAGCAGGAGCTGATCAAAACCAAAGAGCGGGCCGAAGAATCCGACCGCCTGAAATCGGCATTCCTTGCCAACATGAGCCACGAAATCAGGACTCCCATGAACGGGATCATGGGTTTTGCAGAGCTGTTGAAAGAACCGAACTTATCTGGAGAAGAACAACAAAAATATATCAGGATCATCGAGAAAAGCGGCGCCCGTATGCTCAATATCATCGGCAATATTATTGATATCTCGAAGATAGAATCAGGACAAATGGAAGTTGCGCTGTCCAATGTGAATGTGAATGCCCTTACCGAATATCTGTATGCCTTTTTCAAACCGGAGGCGGAAAAAAACGGAATATCGCTGTTCCTGAAAAATTCTTTGCCGGCAAACGAAGCCGTTATCGTTTCCGACGGCAACAAATTCGATTCGATTCTGTCAAACCTCATCAAAAATGCCATTAAATACACCCATACAGGATCCATTGAATTCGGCTATTCCCTGCTCGATGAAACATTGCTGCAATTTTATGTAAAAGACACCGGCATCGGGATCCCAAAAGACAGGCAGGATGCCATATTTGAACGTTTTATCCAGGCTGATATTTTCGATAAGCAGGCTTACCAGGGCGCCGGGTTGGGTTTGTCGATTGCCAAAGCATACGTGGAGATGCTTGGCGGTGAAATCAGGATGGAAAGCGAACCGGGGAATGGCTCCGTATTTTATTTCACCCATCCGTATGAAGCCAGGTCACATCGGACAGCCCCCCGGAACAAGGATGTTTCAGGAAATGTTAACACAGGTGCACCGGTAAAACTGAAAATACTGATAGCCGAGGATGATGAAACATCGGAATTGTTCATTGAAACCCTGGTCAATAAATTAAGCCATGAGATTTTACATGCAGAATCGGGGACCGAAACCATCCGCCTGTGCCGCATCAATCCTGATATTGACCTGGTACTGATGGATATCAGAATGCCCGGAATGAACGGGTATGAAACCACCCGGCAAATCCGTCAGTTTAATAAGGACGTGATCATTATCGCCCAAACAGCCTATGCCCTTTCAGGTGACCGGGAGAAGGCCAAGGAGGCAGGATGCAATGAATACATTTCAAAACCTATCAAAAAGGAGGAATTACTCGGGCTTATCCAGAAGCATTTCAATAAATAGCGCCGGGAAATTCCGCTTTAAGTCCTCCGACCAATACCGGTTTATCTGTGTGTCGCCCGGCCAGAGTTGTTGCAATTTTGAAGGCAACGGATTTTCCGCCTCCGTATTTTTCAAGTGAATGCAGTACTGGAATGATATCCTGCCCTGACCGGACACATTTTATTGATGCTTTCCAAGAGACCGATTCAGCGACCAGGGAAAAAAATCTCTCACTGTCAACTTCAAATAACCGGTCTGAATATTGCATGATCAAACCTGTTTCATGGGGATGCCTTTCTAAAAATCCGGGCATCTTGTCAAACCACAGTTCTTCCTCAAGAATTTCAAGAATACGTTTGATTGTTCTATGAGTCAGAAACTTTTTGTAAATCCCCAGCTTTCCCAAAATATATATCGAAATCTGATGCTTCTCCTCACTCGTTTGAAAGCTGTTTTTCAGAATCCGGTAATATTTGATATCATTCCAGGTTTGCCAGAAGCATCGTTCAGCATAAAATCTCACATCATTCAAATTTTCTGATTCCATGGCGATTCTCAGCAAATCCTGATATCTTCGGGGACAATACTTGATTTTCTTCTCCTTTTGTTCCAGATCATCAAGCGCAAGCTGCCTTGCTCTGTCAAAATTTCTCCTGTCTGTTTCAGCCTTAATCAACAGGTCAAGAACTGATGAATAATGTTTGTACTTTTCCAGTAAGCCGATGCCCTCATCAGCACGGTTATGTAGGATAAGGTATTGCACCATTCCTGGAAGGAGAATCAGAAACGGGCTCCCGGATGACGGTTTATGATCGAACCGATCCTGCTGAACCGAAAAAAAATCGAAATAGCCGGCTTCCATCGCCGGATCCATCTCAACAACCGCAGGTAACCTGAAAAAGGAGGTTGGATATAATGCGAAATCAATATGTTCCAGTTTTTGATATTCTGCGAGGAAAAATTCGAAAAGCAAGGCATGGTGTTCTCCGGGCAATGCCTTCTGAATAATCCGATCGATCAGTTCACAGATTTCATTGCACCTGTGATCGAAATAACCTCCATGGTCAGGATGTACGGATACATACTCAACAATTTCATGGATCAGCCCCTGGCAGATAGCCAGGGCCCTGGCGGGATGAGCGTACCTGCTTAAAGCGGTGGCTTCAGTAAGAAATTTTTTAATCGTTTCAGATGCCTTTTCAATATTCCTGGGCGGGTGCTGCGGTAAAAAGCCTTCAGGTAAACCGAATTTTTCTTTTAAAAAGATCGGGATTCTGTCAACGGCATCAGGTTCAATTTCCTCCGGGAATTTTGCTTCGATCTCATAAAGCATGGCTCCAACGTGTTTGCAGAAAGTCCTTTTTCCGGTTGAACAGCCGCACCGCATGCTGATAAGCTCTGTTCCGAGAAGCCTGATCTCAACAGGATAAGCCCGGCCAACTCTGACTGTGGCAGTCCAATGACCGGCAGAAACCATTGTTAACCCCCTGACATTCTGCCGCCAAAAACAATCCCAGCCGCGCTTTTGAATGACAGGGTCAATGCTGTCGGCATAACCGGTAAAAAAAAGGTATGGTTTCATTTAGCGTAATGAAATAGGAATACTGTAATCTTCTGAATTGCATGGCACATCAGGCATGTTCATTTATGTGTTTCAATAATCTGGATTTGAAATTAAACAATTAATAAAGTTAAGTTATGAATGTTAAGTATTTGTATTTTGCTGTTTTGTCATGCTTTTTGTGCCTAAGTGGCTGTAAAGCAAAAAAGGAGGAGAAGGAAAGTGTGGAACAAGCGGTCTTGGT
>CAIYQH010000549.1 GCA_903928285.1 uncultured Bacteroidales bacterium | reverse complement strand
ATATCGTCGAGGGACTTGTGTGGTATTGCACGGGTTCGGATAGGCGCCGATAAGCCTGACTTCACCGGAACGGGTGTATTCTTCAATAGCAGTGCTGGGAATATAGGGCGCATCAAAAAGGAATACGCCATCTCCGTTGGGTTTGTTGGCTACCCATACATGGATCTCTTTATGATTGCTCATATTTACCTTAACTTTCGGTGTTGGTGCCGTGAGACTGAAACTTTCATTATACCCGGGCACGATTACATTCCAATTGTCGGCATTGATCAGGTTCATGTTTTTATTAAAGGAGGGAAGTTTTTTGGTGGTAGAATCGAAATAGGTTACCAGAAAGGTTGAATCAAAGGGATTAAAGGTAATATCGGGCTGGATTTCATTGTTAGGCGTCGCGGCGACATTGAGCTTCTTGAAAGTTGAGCCTGTGGCGGCTTTCTTGTTATAAAAACCTGTTATATCGCTGCTTCCTGCTGCGGAATTGAATTTCTCGAATAAAACCACCTCGCTGATATTAGCGCTATCGTTATCCACGTTGTTTGCCTGGCAGGCAATAGCCGGGTTTCGGCAAACATTTTTCATACCCTGATCCTGACCATCCAGCATGACAGGAAGTGTAAATTTGGTATTGGAACCGGGAATCGTATGGGCTGTATAAATGTGTCCGACCGTCGATGACGTATCACGCTGTTCTTCCCATGCAGCATAATATTGACCGGTATTCTGCGAAAGCGACCTGCCAAAGGCAAGGGCAACCTTATGAAACTTATTGGAAGTTACAGCCACCACGTTGTGGCTGAAAGTCATTCCTCCATCCTTCGATAAAAGGAAAATGACCGAATCTTTTGTTCCCGAGGTCGAGTATATTGCTCCGATACTGGTCGGTGCACCGGTTATCGCCGGGTAGTTATATTCACTTGCAAGCGCCACATCATGATGTGGCGATGGAAATGAAATCATAATCCGGGCTCCGGTATTCTGAGAAATAATATCTGATTGGAGTAACTCCATATAGGTTGTGTTAGATGGTTTAAAATAGACCATAAAAACGGAAATCCTTTTCTGATTTGAACTATCGGAGCCTATTACAAGATGATCCCATTTATTGAGTGTGATTGGCGTGATGGCATCCCCTACTTCGGAAATACGTATTATTTTCCATGTATAACCCTGGTCCTTTGACCTCAGGAGCACATTATGCGCGAGATTGTTCACGATACAACTGTTCGAAGAATAAAGCCATCCATTCTGGGCGCTGGAAAGAGATATATTTGTTTTAGGCAGATCCGGCGTACTGTCAATCACGATATCTTTCCCGAAAAACGGGGATATGCTCGGGTTGAGGGGAAGGACGGGAGCATCATAACCAAAATTTTGTGCCCGGATGGCCGGTATACAGATCAGGAGAATGAAGAATGACGACAGAAACAGTAGTTTTTTCATGATATGTCTTATGGGTTTATTTATGTAAATTAACGAACTCCAATTTTAAGAGAATAATTTCGATTATTCCGCGTCAACTTTCCTCAAAGAATTATTCCGGTTTTCGGAATAGTGAGGGTTGGCGCAAGGAAAAGCCCCTGTAATGCTCCAGCCTGTTTTTCCATAAAAGGAGATAAACAGGTAGTCAAACAACATCTCTGATAGAATAAAGATCAGTCAAAATAAAAAAAATCATAAAACAGCTGGGGGATAACTGTATCCGGCCCGGGCCTTACCGGATTTTTATGGAAAAAATGTCTTTTACCGGGGATAAAACCGGTAGAAGCTGTTGGACTCCGATTTGCCCAGGAAGGCCCTGTCGGGGAGGAGGAACACGGCATTAAAATATTCCTGGTCGATGGGCGAATCATGGTAAAAGCGTGTTTTTGTAAGGAGATCATATTCTAACAGCCGGTTTCCCCGTAAGGGGAGATGGAGTTTGTTTTGCAGGATAAAGCTCCCGTTGTTGATCCAGCTGTACCCGGTGCCAATGGAATCGGCCTGTGAAACCTGGCTGGCTGCCGGGTCATATTCCCACAACACGACCCCGTTGCCGCTGCCGGAGGTGGCCAGCTGGATGAAATATCCCCGGTTATTCCAGGTGAATCCTTCGGATATCCATTTGCCCGTAAAGGTTTTATTGACGGGCATCGCAGTCCACTGGTCAGCAGCGGGGGCATATTCCCATAATGTCACGTCACATGGGGAGTACAGGTATAGCTTGCTGTTCAGTACAAACCAGGCAACGGAGGGGATATAGGGGGTCAGGTTGCCGGGAAAACTGCTTTTCTGCAACCATGTATCGGTAGCCGGGTTGTATTGCCAGAGATCTTTAAACTGGGAAAAACTGGCATCCTCGCCCAACCCCATGTAACCCATCCCGCTGATGGAAAAACCAATGGCATTATTCCTGGCATCTGCAGGAAAGGGTTGTTTTGTCTGCCAGCTGTTCGTCGTCATGTTATACCCCCAAAGCTGGGACGATGCAAAACTGCTCATCCCCGTCATGCCCAGGCACAGGTATCCTGTTGACCCTATGGTAAAACTGGCGTTGCCGAATCTCGCCTCCCCGGGGAACAGGGGGAGGTCGTCCCACGGGCAAATCCATTTGAACAATCCCGGGCTGGCCCCGGGTTGTCCTGCAACGGTGACGGTTATTGTAACATGTTTGGTTACCGGGGTCAAGGGTACGCGGATCCAAAGGGAATCGACAGCCGATTTGATGATCGTCGCCGGCGTTGAACCGACAGAGACCATATTGCGGTAAACGTTGGAACTGAAATTGTTCCCGGTGACCAGGATGGTCCTGCCGCCGCAGGCAGAGTCGGGAAAGAGACCCGAAATGACAGGCGGCAGGCAACCCTGGCTGGTAAAGGAGAGGAGGTTGCTGTAAAGGAGCGACGAATCGGTTCTCAGGTAGGCCCTGACATAGTAATGATGCTGTTTATAAAGGTCGTAGGTGACCCTGAAACTGTAGGCGGTATCGGGTGTGGCAGTGAATCTTTTCTTATCATCGGCTATGGTTGGTAACAGGGTGCTGTCGCTCCACGCAAATCCATATTCCACGATATTCACGTAGCCCGATCTGGTGATCCTCGCGTGGTAGGTGGCTCCCCCGGCATTAATATCGGTAATCGCCGTCATGGAAACGTACAGGGTGTCGTGGGGCTGAGGCGGAACGGGAGATGGTGTTTTCTTCTCCGTCTTTTTACAGGCAAACAATGCCGTGAAAATGATGCAGCAGGCCAGGAATCGTTGAAAGGTTGCCATGGGTTTTACCCGTTTAATGTGGTTTGTTATCGTTGATTTCTGCAGCAAAGGTAATGATTCCGTATATAACCGGTGCATTTCCCGCCAGTTAAGCGCGAGAGGGGGTAAATGGAGGGTAAAGGCAAAATTCCTTCATACAAAGTATATCCTGCTGATATGAAGGCTGTTGCACCCAATTGAAATAAGAATTCAGAATTCTTCGCCGGAACTGAAAATATGTTACCTTTGCACACTTAATTCGTACTTTTTTTCGGGGTATAGCGTAGCACGGTTATCGCGCCTGCTTTGGGAGCAGGAGGTCGCAAGTTCGAATCTTGCTACCCCGACTGAGAATCAAGGGTTTAGGATGTCAAAATCTTAGACCCTTTTTTATTTGCACAAAATTTGCATTATCTGATTAGCATCAAAGTTCCCTTATCTGGTCAAACCAGGTGAAATTACAATCCGCGAAAAATAAGTTTTTGAAGGGAAACTGTAAGAACTGGCCAACCCGCAAAAAAAATGTCTCAAAAGTCATCAATGATGGCTTTTGAAACATATGTAAAGTTCATGGTACGGCTAATTATAATCAATCACCAGGTCGTTATCAACTGCCCACACACCGGGGGCCCCCCAGGCAATTCGTCCAGCCTCCTCCTTCTGATAGAGGGATTCGACAATGCCACTCAGCCTCACCCTGTTACCGGTAACATCAACGTCAATATCCTGGTCGCACATTGACCAGTTGCGCACAAACGCACGCTCAATGCCCCTTTTTTCAATGGCATCATGCACCTCCGATTTGATGGTGATATTGTTTGATACGCCAGCAACCCCGGCAAGATTTTTAACTGCCCTGTTGGCGGCTTCCCGCTGGTAATTCCAGCTGAATTCACCATCAAGGGTAACCCAGCCATCCTCGACCTTTACCTTTGCCTTGTCACCGGGAATTTCCCAGTTCCATTTAAAGGCGCTTAACACATCCGAGGCGATTTCATTGTCGTTTTTCTTCCAGTCGTTGGCGAACCTGATTTCAATCTTTTCAACAACAGCTTTTACGCCGGCAACGCTTTTTGCGGCATTTTCGGCCTCTGTTTTCTTGGCATAACTGTCAACAATGCCGGTTAAGGTGATAACCCCGTCACTGACTGTTACACCAATTTCGGCTGCATTCAGCAAAGGTTCCCATTTGATTGCATCCAGGACATCTTTCTGCAGATCTTCATTCTTTTTCATTTTGTTTGTTTTTATGATGAACTGATTAAGGTTGCTATTTTTACAACGCTCTGGCAACCTGGTTTGCATCCCATATCGTTTGCATGATATTCCGCACCTCCAGGGAATCCCCGATGTTGTAAATTATTTTCTCTGAGTCACGCATTGCTTCATAAAGATCATTCCGGGCATGGTATCCTACGGCTACCACGACGGTATCGGCCCTAATCTCCCGGTCTCCGCCGGGAGTTGTTACAACCACATACGTATTGTTAACCGTTTTTACTGCCGAACGCTGCAATACTTCGATT
>CAIYQH010000548.1 GCA_903928285.1 uncultured Bacteroidales bacterium | reverse complement strand
CTCACCTCATAATTCATCACCTGGATTGAAATCCCTTGGTTTTATTCGATCAGCGAATCATTCAGGTTAAACGATGCCAGGTAGTTGCGTATGAAGGAGGTCAGGGAAGGTATAAGGGCTTTAAAGGAGAAGTTCCCTGTAAGGTCGGCATCCACGAAGTCGGACTGAAGGTGGTAACTTTTACCTGAAGCGGTATCCTGACGTGTGAGCAGGGAGAACTGATCCATGGTAATACGTTTGTTGCCCTCCTGGTATTCAAGGCTGTCGATCAGGATGGAACCATCGATGTTATCGAGGTTGGTTCCCTTGAAATTCACCTTTACCGTGGCTGATATATCATCAATGGAATCCCGTTTCAGGAGGTTAAGCCTGAATAACCCGGCATGGTTGATCCTTGCAAGGAAGTCGAAAACCGGGAGAGAATCCCCCACATCGATCAGCCCGTCAAAGTTCATATCAAGGTTCGGATCGCCAATATTGAATTTCCCTTTGAACTTTTCTTCCGCAAAGGCGCCGGTTACCCCCAGGTTCCTGTAATTATAATGATTCAGGTAGATTGAATCTATATGAAGATTCATGGCCAGATCGGCGGTTCCCAGGGTTAACCCCTTACCGGTAACATCGGCTTTCAGGGAAAGAACCCCCAACAGTTTGGAAGTTCCGGTGAGTTTCCCGATATCAAACGATTCGACGGCAAGCTGGCCTTTATATCCCAGCAAATTGCTTCCCTTATGTTTGACAAGGGTAAGATCCGTGACAATATTGCCAAGGTTGGTATTAACATGCGCGTTGGCGACAAAGTCGTTGTAAAACCCTGTAAATACTCCTTTTAGCCCAACGACACCGATATTGGCCAGTTCTTTGGGCAGGGTGATATGACGCATGCTGCCGGGGATCAGCAATGTTTCAACATCCTCCTTGTTTGCATTCATCTCCTTGATATTCAAATCAATGAATGTCTCTTCAACATCCGGAAGCCCCGTAGCGCTGAGGTTGCCATAGAAGAAGGTGTTTTTCCCATAGGCAAACCTCAGGTCACGCACCTTAAAATTACTGACATTTCCTTTGATATTGGCAGAAAACCTGATCCTGTCCTTCATAACTGAAAGATCAGGTGCAAAATAGCCGATATCCTCCAGGTCAAGGTAAGAGGGTTCAATAGATGCCTGGATGTTGACCTTATGCAGAAAATCGGTGTAGGCTCCCCAGTGGTCATAAAGGAAATCGAATTTTAACGCCAGGTCCGAGTTGTCGGTAAGGATTTTCAGGTGATGCGCCTTGAGATAACCGGGGCCGACCTGGAATTCTCCGCTGAGGTTGTGCAGGGTGAAGCCGCTTCGTTCCCTGGCGGCGAGATGCCTGATATTGCCATGGATGGTATCGCCAACGAAGGCAACATCCGTCAGATCGAGATTAATGGCAGAGACATCGATATTGGTGAAATCAATACCTGCCGGCGAGGGTTTCGCATTCTGATCCTGGAGGTGGAAGTGCGTATCGGCCAGGTAAACGGATGAGATCGATATATCCCAATGAACCTGTGGCGCCGTGACCTTTTTTTTGACTGTATCTTTTGAGGCAAAATGGTCAATGAAGTATTGCAGGTTCAGGGATGAGTCGCCACGGTAGGTGATCAGCTGCACATTCCCCTTGTCGACATAAATCCTGCTGATGTTGATCTTGTGTTTCCCGAGTTTCATAAACCCCGGTTTCACACCCAGTTCATGGGCCTTGAAGAGAATTCCTCCATGGTTGTCTTTCAGCAGGATATCCTGGATTAAGAGTCCGTTCCTGAAGGAGAGGTCAAACCCGCCGACCCTGCAATCGGTTTTAAGCTCTCTGGAAAGGTAATCGGCAAACATCCGTACCATCAGGGTTTGTGCCGCTTCGCTCCTGAATACCAGGTAAACAGAGAGCAGCAGTGAGAAAATCACCGTGATGCCGTAGAGCAGTATTTTTGAGACAGTTTTTATGGTAATTTTGCCTTTCGTTATGCAAACATATATACTCGGTATTGAATCTTCCTGCGATGACACGTCTGCGGCGGTTATCTGCAACGATGTCATCCTGTCGAATGTAACTGCCGGGCAGGATGTACACAGGAATTTTGGCGGCGTGGTCCCGGAACTTGCTTCGCGGGCCCACCAGCAAAACATCATTCCTGTAATCGAAACCGCCATCCAAAGGGCAAATATACGCAAAAATCAACTTTCTGCCGTCGCCTTCACACGGGGACCCGGTTTGCTTGGATCTTTGCTGGTCGGGGCCTCCTTTGCGAAGGCTTTTTCCCTGGGTTTAAACATCCCGCTGATCGGGATCGATCACCTGCAGGCCCATATCCTGAGCCATTTCATCAGGAACAAGGAATTAACAAATCCCGTACCGGAATTTCCATTTTTATGCCTTACAGTCTCCGGTGGTCATACCCAGATCGTGTTGATCCGCGATTATTTTGATATGGAGGTGATCGGGCAGACCATTGATGATGCTGCCGGGGAGGCATTCGACAAATCGGCCAAGATCATGGGGCTCCCCTATCCCGGCGGTCCGCTGATCGACAAACTTGCCCTTGAGGGTGATCCCTCGAGGTTCACCTTTGCCAAACCGAATATCGGGGGGCTTGATTTCAGCTTCAGCGGCCTGAAGACCTCTTTTCTCTATTTCCTGCGGGATGAGTTGAAAAAGGACCCCGGCTTTATCGAAAAGAACAAAAACGATCTGAGCGCTTCCATCCAGGCCACCATCGTCGGGGTGCTGATGTCGAAACTTGCGATGGCACTGGAGGTAACGCGCAAATTAAGTCCTGTCGGAAAGTTCCTGGATGTTGCCATCGCCGGGGGTGTTTCAGCAAACTCAGGGTTGCGCCGGGCGCTGGAAGATGCCCGCGACCGGAATGGCTGGAACATCTTCATCCCCCCCTTTGAATATTCCACCGATAATGCCGCCATGATTGCCATGGCGGGTTATTTCAAATTTCTCAAGGGTGAATTTGGAAGCCAGTCGCAGGTACCCTATCCCAGAGCGAAAGGGGCATGATGCCCTGTTCATGAAAACTTCCGTATCAGTCGATCACTTCGTATCCAGGATTTCAAACCGGTTGTCGTCGGCAGGGAGCAGGCTTTTTGTGGGCCGGCTGAAATGGTAATAATCCTGCGGTTTGGTACCTTCAGGCATATGTTTGGCAATGTAGTGGTTCAGAAAGAAGTCATACAGGTAGCCCGCATGCCGCTTTCCCAGATAGGTTGCCATCTCATTAATATCTTTGACCTTCAGAGAATCAATATTGTATTTGTAATGCACACGCCCTGTAAAAAGATCGTTGAAAAATCTTCCCTCAAATGAATCGTAGGCAGTTGCAGTGGAATACAGGGTGGTTTTTTTCGCCTTTTCGGTATTGGCCTTGCTCAGGTCAAACCAGCAGGCAAAATCCATGGCATTGAGATTGATTTTTTTATAGTAGGTTGTGTCCATAAAGGTTTCCTCATCATCCATGGGATACAAATATTCGTCGAGCTGCATCTGGGCAACATCCAGCACATACGACTGCGGCTTTCCCGTCATAAAGGAATCGACGGCATTATCTAAGTAGACATTAAATCCCAGGTTGCGTAACTCGTCAATAAAACTGTTCATGTAGTTATCGAGCAGGAGACTGTCGCTGAGGCATTTCAGGAACCTGCTGTTATTCCAGAGTGCGGAATCCTGATCTGCCTGGCTCATCTCATCAAACCCTTCGATCGACTCACCCTTGTGGTTGTATTTATAAATGGTATTGGGCGGGATCACCAGCAGGTTGATAACATGGGGGGAATTGATAAAAGGTCCGGCCACCTTACGCTCGGGCAGGCATGATGAAAGCAGCAGCAATCCCGGAAGGATCAGTGTTGCGGCAAGTCGGATATATTTTCCGGGTTTCACGGTTGGTTCTGGATAAGGAGTTTCAAGGATAACTTTAAAGATGCAAATTTAGTATATGCAGGGGAATTTCAACCTATAAGATCGCAGAGATAGTTACGAAATTGTCTTTTTTGAAAAGACTCTCATGACGCGGCCAACCTGCTTGGTCCGGGATATTCCATTACCATTACAGAACCATGACATGTCACACCATGACCTGTCCAAATTACAGGTAACTGGTACAATTTGGATCAAACCATAATAACATGCAGAATAGTGATGGTCAGCTCATCGCATTTAGAAAAGTCTCGCCGAATTTTTTACCATAGGCAATGCATTTGTCCTTGGTATCGTTATGGGGCGTGAATTTGATCATCAGTCCTTCGTCCATCACGTTCAGTTTCAGGCTGCCCATCGCAGAGGTCATGATTTTCGCCCCCTCCCCGCTCCAGCCGTAGGAACCAAAGGCTGCCGCCAGTTTGTTGCGGTCGCGGATAGGGTTTATCAGCGCAAATACCTGGTAAATGGGCAGCAGGATATTCTGGCTGAAGGTCGGGCATCCCAGTACGATGGCCGAGGCCCGGATGATCCGTTGCTCAACCTCTGCCATACCCATCTTCTCGATGTCGCAAAAATCGACATGGATATCGCCCGCCTGGCGGATCCCTTCGGCAATCATACCTGCAATGACACCGGTGTTCTGGTAGGCCGAAACATAGCCGAGAAACACGCGGTTGGGTTCCTGTTCACGCAGGGCTTCGCGGGCAAACTGCTCGGAAAGATCGACATATTTTTTCCAGTTTGTCCTGAGAATGGCGCCGTGGCCGGGCAAAATGGAGACGATATCAAGCGGCCGGATCCGTTCGATGGCCTGGAGCATGAACCTGCTGTATGGTTTCATGATGACGTCGTAATAATAGCGGAAGGCATCGTCAAAATCGCCAACGGCATCGTCGAACATCGCCTCGTTGCAATAATGTTCGCCAAAGATATCGCAGGTAAAGAGTAGTTTTTCCTCCTGCAGGTAGGTCATGATGGAATCGGGCCAGTGTAGGTTGGCCGCAGCCACAAACTGCAGCGTACGGTTACCCAGGTCGAGGGTCTGTCCATCCTTGACGATCAAGTGGGGAATTTCGAATCCCAGCAGGTCCTTCAGGTAGCGGATGGCATTGCCGCTGCCTACTACCTTCGCTTTTGGCGCAACCTCGAGCAGACGGGCAAGGCATCCGGAATGGTCGGGCTCGGTATGGTTCAGCACGATGTATTCGATCTGTGCAGGATCGGTAAGCGTTTGCAACTTGGCAAGATAGGTGTCCCAGAATTTCTCCTTCACCGTCTCCACGATGGTCTTCTTTTCAGCATCGATAAAATAGGAGTTATAAGTAGTCCCGAATTTGGTCTCCATGACCACATCGAAGGTAACAATGTCGTGGTCAAGTGCGCCAATCCAGCTAACGGTATCGGTAATTTTCAAAACTTTGTTGTCAGGCATAAATATTCAGGTAATTGGTAGTTTGTATTGATTAAAGCGGCAGTTCCATCTGTATCTGGTCGCCGGGCTCTTCATCATCCCTCCTGGTTCCCTGCGAAGGGTCGGGTTTGGGAATCCGCGGGCGCTTTTTTCGTTGCTTATCCGCCGGCTGCACGGATTGATCAGGTTTCAGCAGTTCACCTGTTATTCCCTCCCCTGGCAACAGGGTATCCTGGTCCTCCCCTGTGTCATGGGCGGGAGCTGTATTTTCTACCGAATCGAGCCTGAATCCGGGTCCGGAGGCGGCTTCAGATTCAGATTCAGGAGCATCCTCCCGCTGATCTTTAATCCCGGCATCATCATCGCCGGCCATGTCTTCATCACTTTCGGCAGCTTCAAGATCGTCGTCAACTGTATCACCATCAACATTGCTGAGGAGGGACACATCTTCGTCATCCATACCGGTATCATGAACGGGCAACTCCTGCTGATCATCCTGCGGTCCGTCGATCTGCAGCGGTTCGAGCCAGCTGATCTTTTTCAGCGCATGAAGCGCCAGCCGTTTGCCTTTTGCCTTAAGCCCCTTTACCCCGATAAATTCATGTGCCACGATCTCCTCCACCTCTGTTCCCTTGGTTTTGAACTGCATGTCGAAAACCAGCTCCAGCCTTGGGAAGGCATCGATGGTAAAGAGGATCAGCTTGTCGGGGGACTCCACAAACTCCACCTTCCTATCCGACAATTCCGCCTTGAACCGTTTGATATAGTAATGTTTGGTATCATTTTCCTGGTAAACAGCCGTATAAACCTTTTCGGGATCATACTTCCCGATGAGGATCATATCCTCGTCGAAATGCGACGAAAGGTCAAAGGAATGCAGCTTATACTGGCCCGATTGCATCACCGTGATGATACGGTCGGTTCCCGAGAAGGCCCCCAGCAGCACCCCGCGGTCGTCGGTGTTGAGACGCTGAACAGTTTCGTCGTACCAGATATTCAGCGATCCAAGGGTTGACACCCCCTCCTGGCGTTGTTCGATCTTCCTTACGGCAAACTTGGTAAGGGTGTTTCCCATCGAATTCCGTCCCTTGATGGCAATCTCGGCGAAATTGAAATCAAATGAGCTCTTCTTCAGCCGGGGTTTGGGTTTCAGCTCCACGCGGATCACCTCAGCTTCGCCATTGGGGTTGGCTGTAAAATAGAGCACTTTTGAACCGGGAGTCCCCTTGGTGGCGGCATATTCCTTGTCGCGGGTCACCCCCACCACGCTGAACCGCTTCACCATGATCTTCCCGTTTTTGCCATCGCGGTAAATGAGATTGTACACCGTCCGGCTGTCGTTCTTGTTGAACACGGCAATGTGGATGATATTCTGCCCTACAAATATCTTACCGGCGACCTTTACCACGATAAAGGTGCCGTCGTCGCGGAAGGCGATGATGTCGTCGATGTCGGAGCAATCGCACACAAATTCATCCTTTTTAAGGCTGGTGCCGGCGAAGCCCTCTTCGCGGTTGACGTAGAGTTTTTCGTTGGCGGCGGCTACCTTAGCCGCTTCGATGTTGTCGAAACTGCGTATCTCGGCGCGGCGGTCGCGGTTTTTACCATATTTTTTACGGATCTGCCTGAAATATTCGATGGCAAAGTCGATCAGGTGAGCCAGGTGGTTTTCAACCTCCTCCATTTCCATATTCACCCCGGCCATCGCCTCATCGGCCTTTGCCGAGTTAAACCGCGAGATCCGTTCGATGGGGATCTTGCGCAGCCTGTGAACATCCTCCTCCGAAACAGGCCGGATGATCAGGTGTGAAAAGGGGGCCAGCCCCCTGAAGATGGCGGCATCGATATCCTCGGTGGTCTTGCATTTCTTGATCCCTTCGTAAACCTCGTTTTCGATAAATATCTTTTCGAGCGAAATATAATGCAGCTGGTCGAGCAGTTCCTGCCGGCGGATGTCGAGTTCGAGCTTCAGCAGATCGAGCGTGCGCTGGGTGTTCACCCGGAGAATCTCCGAAACACCCATGAAACGCGGTCTTCCGCCTTCGATCACGCATGCGTTGGGGGAGATGGAAACCTCGCACTCGGTAAAGGCATAGAGGGCATCCATGGTGGTGTCGGGCGACACGCCGGGAGCCAGGTGGATCAGGATCTCCACGTCGGCAGCGGTATTGTCGTCGATCTTGCGGATCTTGATCTTTCCCTTGTCGTTGGCCGTAAGGATGGAGTCGATGATGGAACCCGTGGTAGTACCGTAGGGAATTTCACGGATGACTAAGGTTTTCTTGTCCTCCAGGATGATTTTCGCCCGCAGGCGGATCTTCCCGCCCCTGAGACCGTCGTTGTACCGTGAAACATCGACCATGCCCCCTGTGAGAAAGTCGGGAAACAGTTCAAACTCCTCCTTCTGTAGGATTTTGATGGAGGCATCGATCAGTTCGTTAAAATTGTGCGGCAGGATCTTGGAAGCAAGTCCTACGGCAATCCCCTCAACCCCCTGGGCGAGCAGCAGCGGGAATTTCGCCGGCAGGGCAACAGGTTCCCTGTTACGGCCGTCGTACGAAAGCTGCCAGGTGGTTGTCTTGGCGTTGAAGAGTACCTCATGGGCAAATTTGGACGGGCGGGCTTCGATATACCGGGGAGCAGCAGCGCTGTCGCCGGTGAGGATGTTGCCCCAGTTCCCCTGGCAATCGATCAGCAGATCCTTCTGCCCCAGTTGCACCAGTGCATCGCCGATGGAGGCGTCGCCGTGCGGATGGTAT
>CAIYQH010000547.1 GCA_903928285.1 uncultured Bacteroidales bacterium | reverse complement strand
TGTCTTTTTTCTGCATTATTTGCATTGCTTGCATTGTCTGCATTGCTTGCATTATCCGCATTTGTGCATTCCTTCATTCCTTCATTCAAACTTAACGTGCTCCACCCCCTTTTCCACGGCAGTTTCATGAAGCGGGATCACGGGGAAGAACTTGGATATAAGGGTAATGATCATCAGCACCATGATAAAGGGGGCGATGGTGATCATCGTTTCGATCAGCGTGGGGGAATAGACCATAAAGTTATGCGGTACATGCTGGATGGGAAGGAAGGGATGCTCCTGTGTGGGGATTACGATCAGGTAGCGTTTGAACCAGGCAGCGATGAGCACGACGATGGAGATGACCAGGATCGGCAAAGGTTTACGGAAGTAGCGGAAAATCAGGAAGAGAATCGGGAGGATGAGTCCGCCAACCTGGACCAGCCAGAACATGAGGGCATCTTTTCCTGTGAAGAGTTCTGCCAGGTGAATGGCATCGGCCCGCTGGAGTTTATACCCCGGAACCAGGAACTCATTCAGGTTGAAATAGAGATATACCATGGAGACCGTAGCCAGAACCTTTCCCATGTTGTCGAAATGAAGTTCGGTAAGGTAGTTTTCGAGTTTATAGTTTTTCCGGAAGAAGAACATGGCGATGATCACGGCGGCAGCTCCTGCCACGAAGGCGCCTGAAACGAAGTAGGGGCCGAATATTGAGCTGTTCCAGCCGGCGCGCGAGGTGACGGCAAACAGCCAGGAGGTGACCGTATGGATCGATAGGGCTGCGGGAACCAGCAGGATAAGCAGGATACGGATCGACCGGCTGATGATCTTGTTCTGTGCCGGGTTGTCGGTGAAATTCAGCGACAGTTTTTTATAGATTACTTTAAGCCATAAAGGCAGTTTCTCAACCTTGCGGTGGATAATCGCCATGTCGGCAATCAGCGGTAGGTAAAGCAGCAGGAGGCTCAGCACGAAATAGGTGATGATCACCGTGACATCCCAGAGGATGGGTGACTGCGGGCGGCCATAGATAAAGACATAGGCGAGCCGTTCGGGGCGTCCCATGTCCGACACGATGACCAGTCCGGCCACGGCTGCAAAGGCCACGGCGATGGTTTCGGCGATGCGCGTGATGGGGGTGATCCATTTCATGCCGATCAGTCCCAATACGGCACTGACCAGCATGCCGATAAGGCTGGCCGCCACGAAGAAGACGAAGTTGGACAGATAGAGTCCCCAGGTTACATAGTCACGGATTCCGGCCACGCCCAATCCGGTGCGTAACTGGAGGGAATAGGCATACAGGCAGGCAATCAGCGCGACGGTAAGAACGCCCATCCAGATCAGGAAACCCTTATTGATCCTGATGTGGTGGGTGAGATCGCTGGTAATTTTGTCAAAGGTCAGGTTGTTGTCATCCATGGTCATTAAACTTTTTCAGGGGTTGCATCTTTGGCTTCTTCAAACGGGAATAGCCGGTTCTTTGGCGGGAGATAATAAACCCGTGGTTTGGTGCCCAGCTCCGGCATCAGCTGATACCCGCCGTTGTCGCGGAGCAGCTTGCTCAGCCTGACGGTCTCCTTGGTCGTGCCGTTGGTCACCGCATCTTCATTTTCATCGCCGAAATAATAGACGCCGTTGGGGCAGGCTTCCACGCAGTAGGGCAGTTTCCCTTCGCGAAGGCGGTCGGCGCTGAAGAGGCATTTTGAGATGGTTCCCAGTTTCTGCGGGACATTCAGTTCTGCGTTATATTCCTGGCCCTGGTGAGCGGCGGCATCCTTCGGCTCCAGCCAGTTGAAGATCCTGGCGGAGTAGGGGCAGGCGGCCATGCAGAAGCGGCAGCCGATACACCTGTCATTCTCGATGAGGACAATCCCGTCGGGACGCTTGTAGGTGGCATCTACCGGGCAGACGGCCACACAGGGAGGGTTGTCGCAGTGCTGGCAGTTTTTGGGCATGTTG
>CAIYQH010000546.1 GCA_903928285.1 uncultured Bacteroidales bacterium | reverse complement strand
GCTGGTGTCGCACCTGGCTGATATTGCGGCCATTCAAAATCCTGGTGGAGTTATTGTGCTGGAAATCAATAATAAAGACTACAGCATTATGGAAATCGCAAAAATCGTTGAATCGAATGATGCCAAGATACTGAGTCTTTATATCACCTCTTTTTCCGAATCTACCAAACTTGAGGTCACCATCAAAGTTAACAGGATGGAAATCGGCGCTATCCTGCAGACCTTCGACCGCTACAACTATGTGATCAAGGCGACGTGGTCGCAGGAGGATGCCTACAGCGAAGGGCTACAGGACAGGTTTGATGCTTTAATGAATTATCTGAGTATCTGAACCATGATACTACCCCGGTTTTCGTTTGTTCAACTTGTATTGACGGGGGCGTTTGTGTTCTCTCTCATGTTGTCAGGCCATTCCTCCGGCCAGGTAGTCACAGTGCAAAAAAGCGATACGCATGCCGGGAGCCGGATTATCCGCAGAATTATCATTTCCGGGAATAAGATCACCAAACCCCGCATCATTACCCGGGAAATGAAGTTCAGGGAGCATGATACCCTTTCTATCCGCGACTTTGAAGCGGCCATGGTCATCAGCAGGCAAAACATTTTCAACACAGGGTTGTTCAATTTTGTTACAGTTGATGTAGCTGTTGTGGATTCTTCCCGACTTGTGGATGTGAAGGTATCCGTTCTGGAGCGCTGGTATATCTGGCCTATTCCGCTGTTGGAGTTATCTGAACGCAACTTCAATGTATGGTGGGAAACCCGTAATTTCTCCAAGCTGACCTACGGGATGGATTTCACCATCAACAATATGCGTGGCAGGAATGAAACCCTGCGGCTCCTGGCCCATTTCGGGTACAACCAGTTGTATGGATTTACTTACAAGATACCCTATGTGAACCGCAGCCAAACCATAGGGATAGGGGTGGGAGGAGGTATAGAACTTCACCATGAACTTGCCGTTGAAACGATCAATAACAAGCCTGTCAATGAAAAGGACAGTTCTTCCTATCTTAAAAAAATCCTCTATGGATATGCTGAAATGCAGCTGCGCCCCAGTTTTCATTCAACCCACACCTTCAGATTAACCTATAACTATTATTTTTTCGGTGGCAACATTGTTGCAATCCCGGGATTTAGCATGGTTTCAAGCAGTCACCAGCAGTTTGTCACAGTATCCTACTATTTCAGGAACGACCACCGGGATGCTGCCTACTTTCCCCTCACAGGCTACTGTCTCGACCTGGAGGTGAACCACTCGATACCCTATGAAACAGCCCATAACAGTTACATCAGGGGGAATTTCAGGAAGTACTGGAAAATGGCTGATCGGGTGTTTTTTGGCACAGGGATACTGGGGAAGGTGAGCTTTGAAAAGACTCAACCCTATTATCTGCAGCGAGGACTGGGGTTTGGCCAGGATTTTGTAAGGGGATATGAATATTATGTCATCGACGGTCAGCAGATTGCCTTATGGAAGAACGACCTGAGGTTCGCCCTGATTTCCCCGAGAGTCGTTAAGATCGGGTTTATCAAAACCACGAAGTTCAATACGATCCCGTTTGCAGTTTATATCGATCTGTTTTCTGATATCGGTTATGTGTATAATTATCAGCAGCGCCTTCCTGAATTTCAATCCATGAACAATACCCTGCAAAACCAGTTGCTGGGAGGCGTCGGGCTGGGACTCGACCTGACCACCTATTATGATATTGTGATCCGTATTGAAGGATCAATGAACAGGATGGGCCAGACTGGCTTTTTTCTGCATTTTACAGCGCCGATATAGCAGTGAATCAACGACAGAATCATATTTTAACGTACCTTTGCACCCTCGTTTCAGGAAAATTTTTATTGCCTTGAAATGTCCGGTGGAACAATGTTCTTGCAAACCATGAATGACCATTATGGATTTGCCGGAAAGCCCGAAAAAATAAATAGTATCACATGAAAATTGCCCTTTTTGGTACAAAAATCTCCGAAACTGTCGTTCCGTTCATCCAGGATTTATTTGACGAACTCTTTGACCTGGATTGTGTTACCATGGTATATCAGCCGTTTTATGAAAATCTTACCGGTAAAATAAAATTCAAATGTGAGCCTGATCTGTTCCGGGTGCAGGGCGATCTTGAAAACAAAACCGATTTCCTGTTTTCAATCGGCGGGGATGGAACGATTCTGGATGCAGTCGGCCTGGTGGGCGATTCCGGGATTCCTGTTACCGGCATCAACATGGGCAGGCTCGGTTTTTTATCCGGTATCTCAAAGGAAAATATCGTCCCTGCCATCAAGGCAATTCAAATGGGGCAGTTTCGTATCGAAAAGAGAACCCTGTTACAGCTCGATACTACCGGCAATCTTTTCGGCCAGCATAATTTTGCGCTGAATGACCTCACAGTTTACAAGTCGAATGTGATGACGATGCTTACCATCAAAACCTGGATCAACGATGATTTCCTTAATGCCTATTGGGCCGACGGACTCATCGTGGCTACACCGACCGGGTCAACAGCCTATTCGCTGAGTTGTACCGGCCCGATCATCACGCCCGATTCCGAAAATTTCCTGATCACCCCCATCGCCAGTCATAACCTGACGGTAAGACCTATTGTGATCCGGGATGACAGTGTGATCAGGATCCGGGTTGAGGGAAAGAGTCCCGATTTCCTGGTAAGCCTTGATTCGCGCATCGAGCAGGTTGACCAGGCGCTTGAGTTGACCATCCGCAAAGCCTCCTTTAAGATCAATCTGCTCAGGCTGACAGACAAGAATTTTTTCCAGACGATCCGTGAAAAATTAAACTGGGGGTTGGACAACCGCAATTAGTTTGATTTATTGGCGATTTCCAGAGGGCCATCCAATAAATCCATGAATAATCCGTTTAGAAACATTATTGAAAGAAAATAATATAACCGCATATTTTAGGCACATGATCAGACGCTCAGGGAGATCTGTTTTCCTGGTTTTTGTTTTATTATCCATCAGTCATTCCGTTAAATCCCAGGATCTTGAAGTGGGATTTACTGGGGGTGGCAGTTATTATTTAGGCGACCTGAACCCTGCCAAACATTTTCAGAACACCCAGTTTGCCTATGGCCTCATGGCCCGGTACTGCCTTGATACCCGGTGGGCAGTAAAGTTAAGCGTCACCAAGGGAAAGGTGAAGGGAGATGCAGCAACTTCAGGGTTTCTCCCTGATCGGGGATTGTCGTTTTCCAGCAATATCACCGATATTTCGGGAATCATTGAATTTAATTTCATGCCATATTTTACCGGAAGCCGGATGAACAGAATATCCCCGTATATTTACACCGGGATTTCCGTATTCTTTTTTAATCCTGTTTCCAATGGTGTTTCATTACAATCTTTGGGCACAGAAGGGCAGAATATTGGATACCTTGGACGTAAACCATACAGTACGACCGCTATGTCTATTCCGTTCGGTCTGGGATTGAAAATCAGCCTCGCAAAACGGTTGAGCGCTCAGGCTTACTGGGAGATTCATAAGACATTTACGGATTACCTGGACGATGTGAGCACGACCTATTTTTTAAACGGTGCAGCGATAAAACCGGGAGATCCGGCTGCCGTCATGTCGGACCCGACACGCAATCACACGCCGGGCATGCAACGGGGAAATCCAAATAGCAACGACTGGTACGCATTTGTCGGCCTGTCGTTTACATATAAATTTAACCTGTTATCGTCTAAAAAATGCCGGGACTTACATCATCACTAACCGCCCGCTATTCCATATGATGGAACTGAAGGATCAGATAGATAAGAAAAAATTACCTGTTCATGTGGCGGTTATCATGGACGGGAATGGCCGTTGGGCCAAGAAACGCGGATTTGTGCGGACTCTTGGACACGAAAAGGGAGTTGATGCCGTGAGGAATACGGTGGAGGCTGCAGCCGAACTGGGGATCAGGTTTCTTACCATGTACGCCTTCTCCACCGAAAACTGGAACAGGCCAAAGTATGAAATCGATGCCCTGATGAAAATTTTGGTCAAATCTCTTCACGGAGAGATGCAGACCCTGATGAAAAACAATATCAAACTTACGGCAATCGGGGATTTGAAGAGCCTTCCCGCCAGGAGTTACCGGGAACTGATGAAATCCATTGCTGAAACTTCTCAGAATACAGGGTTGACCCTTATCCTGGCACTCAGCTACAGTTCACGGTGGGAACTGGTCGAAGTAGCCCGTGCCATTGCCAGGAAGGTTGAGGCAAAGGAGATGACCCCCGACCAGATCGATATTTCAACCTTCACCTCCTTCCTGGCTACCGCCACGATCCCCGACCCTGAATTGCTGATAAGGACCAGCGGTGAATACCGCATCAGTAATTTCCTGTTATGGCAGATTGCCTATGCCGAATTTTATTTCACCAATACCCTGTGGCCTGATTTTGGCAGGGATGATTTTTATAAAGCGATTCTTGATTTCCAGCAAAGGGAAAGAAGGTTTGGGCTTACCAGTGAACAGATTAATGAATTTGAAGGAAAACTACGAAAATAAACCCGGATGAGACTTCGCGAACTGCTGATAATAATACTATTCCTGCTATTGATTCAACCGCTTTCGGCCCAGATAAGGCTTGGCGAAAGCGGAACGACCGATTATAATAATCCCAAAGAATATTACATCGGTGGTATGACCGTGAGCGGTGTGAAATATCTCGACGGAAACGTGCTGATCATGCTCTCAGGCCTGTCGGTCGGCGACAAGGTAAAGATCCCCGGGGACAAGATTTCACAGGCCATCAGGAAACTCTGGGATCAGGGACTTTTTCAGGATATCAAGGTCTCGGTAACCAAAATCGTTGATAACCAGGTTTTTCTCGATTTTTACCTGAAGGAACGCCCCCGGTTGTCGAAATTTCAGTTTAACGGGATCAAGAAGGGAGATGTGGATGACCTCAGACAGAAGATCAGGCTGGTCAAAGGTGACTACATCACCGATAACATGATCATCAAAACAAAAAATATCATCCTGAAATTTTACAACGATAAAGGATTTCTCAACTGCGCAGTCGATATTGTGACAAAAAAAGACACCGCCGCTGTCAATGAAGAAACCCTGATTATCAATGTGGATAAAAACGTAAAGGTCAAGGTTTACTCGATTCATGTTCACGGGAATAAGGAAATTTCTCCTGACATGGTGAAGGGCGCTTTTAAAAAGACCAAGGAGAAGAGTGTCTTCAACCCATTGAATGACGCGGATAAGCTGGTTTACAACGCTTCCAAAGATGCCGCCACCCTTGATTTCGTGGAAATAGGAAATGCTCTGGGCGAACATGCGTCCAACAACATCAGGATCCGTATTTTTAAATCATCGAAATTCATTGATGAAGATTACCAGGCAGATAAAATGCTGCTGATCGGGAAATACAACGAAATGGGTTACCGCGATGCCCGGATACTGAAGGATTCCATTTCAAAAAACGATGACAATACCATCAATATTGACCTTTGGGTCGAAGAGGGGCCAAAATATTATGTACGTAATATCACCTGGCTGGGGAACACCAAATACACCTCCCAGTTTCTTGGACGTATCCTGAAGATCAATAAAGGTGATGTTTACAACCAGACTGCGCTGGAACAGGCGCTGACCTATAACCCTAATGGCGCCGATATCCAGTCGCTTTATATGGACGACGGATACCTTTTCTTTAACGTAACCCCGGTTGAAACCCGCGTGGAAAATGATTCCATCGACCTGGAAATCCGCATGCATGAAGGAAAACAGGCAACAGTCAACAAGGTAACCATCAAGGGCAACACAAAAACCAACGATTATGTAGCCCTACGTGAAGTCCAAACACGGCCTGGACAACTTTTCAGCCGCGACCGGCTGATCAGGTCACAGCGCCAGCTTGCACAGCTGAAGTATTTTGATGCCGAGAAACTGACGCCGAATGTAAATCCTAACCAGGAAGACGGGACGGTTGATATCGGGTATGAAGTGACAGAGACCTCCGCCGACCAGATTGAACTATCGGGTGGCTGGGGTTACGGAAGGATCATCGGAACCATCGGGCTGTCGTTTAACAATTTCTCGCTGAAGAATATCACAAAACTGAAATCGTGGAGACCCATTCCGGCGGGCGATGGACAAAAACTGAGTCTTCGTTT
>CAIYQH010000545.1 GCA_903928285.1 uncultured Bacteroidales bacterium | reverse complement strand
GTTCGTTGCAAACAAGCCTTGTAATATAACCACTGTGCCGCCCCATTCCTTCAATGTACTGAAATATACCATGAATGTCGACCTTTACAACTGCTATATTACCCCCTACCCTAAAAATTTCAACGGCTCCGTGATCATTGAATTCAAGGTGGATACGGCCCTGAACAAAATAAAACTTAACGCTGACAATACCTCGCTTACCATCGATTCCGTGCGGATGGCCGGGGTTTCCTTTACCCATGCCAGCGATACGCTGAAGGTCCAGCTAAACCGCACCTATGTTGCGGGAGAAACGGCCAGCGTGAAGATCTATTACCACCATAACAATGTGGCAGATGGCGCCTTTTATGTGAATACCGGATTCGTATTCACCGACTGCGAGCCTGAAGGCGCCCGGAAATGGTTCCCCTGCTGGGATCATCCCTCTGATAAGGCCCTCTTTGAACTGACCGCCAAGGTTAAAGCATCCGTCCGGCTGGGTTCCAACGGTCGGCTTGCCGATTCGACTCTCGTAGGGGACGAGCTTACCTACCATTGGATTTCAGACCAGAATGTAGCCACCTATCTTATGGTCATGACCTCCAAGATCGATTACCAGATAAACATTAACTACTGGCATAAGCTGAGCAATCCCGCCGACAGCATTCCCCTGAGGTACTATTTCAACCTGGGCGAGAACCCGGCCCCGGTCATGTCAATCCTACCTGCGATGACAACTTGGTATTCACAGAATTTCATTGAACATCCCTTTGCCAAGAACGGCTTTGCCACCCTCAATTCTGATTTCGTTTGGGGAGGCATGGAGAACCAGACCCTGACAAGTCTCTGCCCGAACTGCTGGCAGGAAAGTCTTGCTGCGCACGAATTTGCCCACCAGTGGTTTGGCGATATGATTACCTGTGGGACCTGGGCCGATATATGGCTGAATGAGGGATTTGCAACATGGTGTGAAGCCTTCTGGTATGAAAGCTATGGCGGTTATTCCGCTTACAAGACAACGATCAACAACGATGCGAATTACTACCTGTCAACAAACTCAGGCTGGGCAATTTCCGATCCGACATGGGCGGTCACTACGCCAAACGTCAATACCCTTTTTGATTATTCCATTACCTATATGAAGGGCGCTAGCGTGCTCCACCAGTTACGCTATGTTTTAGGAGATTCCCTCTTCTTTGCCACGATGAAGAGCTACAGCGCCGATACCCTGTTACAGTTCCAGTCGGCCACCATCCAGGATTTCAATGCAAAGGTCAACCAGGTCACCGCCGCCAATTACGACTGGTTCTTCGATGAATGGATCTTCCAACCGAACCACCCTGTATACCAGAATACTTATAACATGCAGGATATCGGAGGCGGTTTGTGGAAGGTGAACTTCTTTGCCAAACAGGTGCAGACCACTCCCCCGTTTTTCAAGATGCCTGTGGAGATCCTAGTACATTTCCTGAACGGAACCGATACCACCGTCAAGGTAATGAACGATGTGAATTTTCAGCAATTCAACTGGACGTTTAACAAACAACCTGTCTATGTGCAGTTTGACCCCAACCGCCAGATCGTTTTGAAAGCAGGTTCCACCGTTGTAGGGATGGATGAACATTCAACCTGCGGTCCGGTTACCTTGTTTCAGAACTCCCCCAACCCTGCAAATCTCACTACAAAGATCAGCTACAATCTCGAAAAATCCGGCTATACTGAACTTGACATCACTGATCTGCCGGGTATCAGGATTATGCAACCGGTAAGGGAAATGCAGGATGCAGGAATGCACGAAGTGACTGTTGATTGTTCCGGGCTGAAGGCCGGGACTTACCTGTATAAACTCACATCAGGCGCCTTTGTGCAGTACCGGAAACTGGTTGTAGTAAAGTAACCATGAAGCCATTTTGTCTTGCCTGGTTTTGGCTGTGCCTTTTTATCCCGGGAATGACGCGTGCTTCTGCACCGGTTCCGGCCGATACCGCCCATTTTTATACGAAACACAGTTATGATGTGTTGAAATACAAGCTCGATGTGGGGCTTTATCAGTGCTTCATGAACCCATACCCGCGCACCTTCCATGCAAAGGAGGTGATTTCGCTGAAAGTTGATTCTGCGCTCAATTCCATCAAACTGAATGCCATCAATACCTCCCTGACGGTTGATTCTGTCAGATTGGCCGCTGTTGCTTTCCGGCACCTGAATGACACGCTCACCATCCAGCTTGACCGGAGTTATTTGCCGGGGGAAATCCTGGATATAGCCATCTATTACGGACATAAAAATGTGAATGACAACGGGTTTTATGCCTCCTACGGCACGGTTTTCACCGATTCGCCGCCGGAGGGGGCCCGTAAATGGCTGCCATGCTGGGATCGCCCGTCGGATAAGGCTACCTGGGACCTGACCGCGCGGGTTCCGCTTACGGCAAGGCTCGGATCAACAGGGCAGCTTGCCGATTCGGCCATATCGGGCGATACCATCAGCTATCACTGGAAATCAGATATCCAGGTGGCAACCTACCTGATCACCCTTACTTCGAAGATCAACTTCCTGATCCATAAACGCTACTGGCTCAACCCCGCCTCCCCCTCCGACAGTATTCCCATCATGGCCTACTACAAGAACGGGGAGAGCATGGTTCTGTTTGACAGTATTATCGGCCCCGCCACCACCTATTTTTCATCAAGGTTCGGGAGGTATCCCTTCGAAAAGATAGGCTTTGCCACCCTTAACAACTCCTTCGCCTGGGGAGGTATGGAAAACCAGTCGATGGTCAACCTCATGCCCGGGGCCTATAACAATGCGGAGATATTTGTACATGAACATGCACACCAGTGGTTTGGCGACCTGATCACCTGCGGAACATGGGCGGATGTTTGGTTAAATGAAGGTTTTGCAACATTCTGCCAGAACCTCTGGGTGGAACACTCGCTCGGTAATGCCATGTTCAGGGCCGGGATGGGCAACCTGGCAAACTACTACCTTTCGGCAAATCCCGGCTGGCCTTTGTACCAGCCTGCCTGGGCCATCCATACCCCTTCTGCCTCCTATCTTTACAACCAGGCAATTACTTACAACAAGGGGGCCTGCGTATTATTCCAATTAAGGTATGTTTTGGGTGATTCACTCTTTTTCAAGGCAATGCACGATTATACCACAGATACAGCCCTGATGTTCAGGCACGCCGTTACGGCCGACTTTGCCGCCAGGGTGAGCCAGTCGGCCGGGCAGAACCTGGGCTGGTTTTTTAATGAATGGGTTTATTCTCCCAACCACCCGATTTATCATAATACTTTTGAAATTGACAGTCTGGGGGCTGAAACCTGGAAGGTGACCCTTTTGGTCAACCAACTCCAGACAAACCCCGATTTCTTTAAAATGCCCCTTGAATTCCTGGTAAGTTTCAGCAACCTGACCGATACGCTCGTCAGGATCATGAACGATGTCAATCACCAGCCTTTCGCCTTTACATTTACCAGAAAACCGGTTTCCCTGACCTTTGACCCCTACAGGAATATCCTGCTTAAGCAGGCTGCAACAATCTATTCGGTAAAAACGCCAGGGAAAGCCTCTGGGTTCAGACTTTACCAGAATGAACCAAACCCCACCTCGGGCAGCACAGTCGTTTCCTACGAAGTTCCCGGGGCTGCATGGGTCAATATTTCGGTTATGGACAGCAATGGCCGGTTGATCAACTGTCCGGTAAACTGCCGGCAGGAACCGGGATTTTACAGGATAGAACTCGCCAGCCTGCTGTTATCCCCTGGTGTCTATTTTATCAAAATGACCGCCGGGAATTTCAGCGAGGCGAAAAAAATGGTCGTTGTAAGGTAGGCGACGGATGATCTCAGTACTTTAATACCAGCGGGTTTTCAACCAGTTCACCGAGCAGTGCAAAATTACCGATCTCCTTCATTTCATCAATGTAGTGGAATGTCAAGCCGGTAATATAATCGGTCTTGATCTCTTCGATATCCTTTTGATTTTCCCTGGAGAGTATAATATCGGTCATGTTTGCGCGCCGGGCTGCCAGCATTTTCTCCTTGATCCCTCCGACAGGTAACACTTTTCCCCGGAGGGTTATCTCACCGGTCATGGCCAGGCGCTGATGGACTTTACGCTGGGTAAAGGCCGAGGCAAGTGCGGTAAACATGGTGATGCCGGCCGACGGACCATCTTTGGGCGTGGCCCCCTCTGGAACATGAATATGGACATTCCAGCGCTGGAAGATGTCGGGATCAATGCCGAATACCTCTGAATGTGCCTTCAGATAGGCCAGGGCGATGGTGGCCGACTCCTTCATCACATCCCCCAGGTTTCCGGTAAGGGTCAGATCACCCTTGCCCCTGCTGAGACTTACTTCGATAAAGAGAATCTCCCCCCCCGACATGGTCCAGGCAAGGCCGGTGACGACGCCCGCAATTTCATTGGAAATGTATTTCTCAGCCTGGAAAATGGGAATGCCCATGATTTTTTTCAGGTCGGCATCCACCAGTTTCTTTTTGAATTTTTCATCGGAGACGATTGATCTTACCTTACTCCGGATGATTTTGGCTATATTTTTCTCGAGCGAACGAACGCCCGATTCGCGGGTATAATCCTCGATGATCTTCTGCAGCACCTCCTTGCTGAACTGGAGCTGGCTTTTTTTGACACCATGTTCGCGGAGCTGTTTGGGGACCAGGTGTTTGGTGGCAATCTCCACCTTTTCCTCCAGCAGGTAACCGGGGATGTCGATGATCTCCATCCTGTCGCGCAGCGCCGGGTGAATGGTGCTCAGGGTATTGGCGGTTGCAATGAACATGATCCTCGACAGATCATATTCAATTTCAAGATAGTTGTCGTAAAAGGCGACATTCTGTTCCGGGTCGAGCACCTCAAGCAGGGCTGCCTGCGGGTCGCCGTTGATATTCATGCCGATCACTTTGTCAATCTCGTCGAGGACAAACACGGGGTTGGATGATTTGACCTTTTTCAGGCTCTGCAGGATCCTGCCTGGCATGGCGCCGATATAAGTCTTTCGGTGCCCCCGCAGTTCCGATTCATCCCGGAGGCCCCCAAGCGACATGCGTGTGTATTTGCGGCCAATGGCGCGTGCAATGCTTTTTCCGAGCGAGGTCTTGCCGACGCCCGGGGGGCCAACCAGGCAAAGGATGGGCGACTTCAGGTCCTGCTTCAGTTTGATCACCGCAAGATGCTCGATGATACGCTCTTTCACCTTTTCCAGTCCGAAATGGTCCTCGTCGAGCACCTGCTGCGCATGATCCAGGTCGAGATTATCAACGGTGTATTCTCCCCAGGGAAGCTGAACAAGGGTTTCCAGGTAGTTTGTCTGGATGGAATATTCTGCTGCCATAGGATGCATCCGCTGCAGTTTGGTCATCTCCTTTTCAAAAACGTCGGAAACCTCTTTTGACCACTTCTTATCTTTTGCCTGCTCACGAAGGGAGTTGATCTCCTGTGCGTTGGGACTTCCGCCAAGTTCTTCCTGGATCGTCTTCAGTTGCTGGTTCAGTAAAAAATCGCGCTGCTGCTTATCGAGATCTGTTTTTACCTTATTCTGGATATGCTGTTTCAGATCGGCAACCTGGAGTTCTTTGGTGAGATAGGTTAGGACAAGATTGGCACACTCGGTGAGGTCGGAGACCTCCAGCAGTTTTTGCTTGTCGGCAATCTCGATATTCAGGTTCGAAGAGATAAAATGGACCAGGAATGAGGGCGATTCGATATTTTTTATGGCAAATGCGGCCTCCGAAGGGATATTCGGCGACTTGGTAATGATCTGGATGGCAAGGTCTTTCAGGGATGCAATGAGCGCGCTGAACTCCCCGTTTTCCTGGGGGATCACGGGTGCCTCAAACGCGGTTACCGAGGTCATGATATAGGGGTCCGACTGGATCATCTCCCTGATGGCAAACCTGCGTTTTCCCTGGATGATAGCAGTATTGCTGCCATCAGGCATCTGCAGTATCTTGATGATATGCGCCACGGTACCCACCGGGTGCAGATCCTCAAACTCGGGATCTTCGACCGTGGCATCCTTCTGGGCCACAACACCGATAATGCGGCTGCCCTTGTAATACTCCCTGATCAGTTTGATCGATTTATCGCGCCCAACCGTAATGGGAATAACCACCCCGGGAAAAAGCACGGTATTCCGCAAAGGCAGTATCGGCAATATCTCGGGGACGTCTTCGGTATTCATCGCCTCCTCATCTTCAGATGAAAGCAGGGGGATGAACTCGGTTTCCGAATCAATTATATCTGAAAACATCAATGAATTATGCTCCATTTGGGGTTGCGTTTTTTTTAAATAGACAAAATGTCACATATCCTGGCAAGATTGCCAGGATTGTG
>CAIYQH010000544.1 GCA_903928285.1 uncultured Bacteroidales bacterium | reverse complement strand
TAACCACATTACAAACTACGATCTGCCCGGTAATGGCGTTTTGATGGCTGTATGCCACACAATCCCTGACAAATGGATGTTCATTCAGCACCAATTCGATCTCCTCCGGAAAAACCTTCTGCCCACCAATATTGATAATATTCGATTTCCGACCTACGATTTTCAGCATTCCGTTTGCCATCTCCTCGACGATATCCCCGGTGGGATACCAGTTATCGTCGCGGGCAGGGGCCTGGTTGTTCAGGTATCCGACGAATTGTAATTTGCTTCTGATCAGCAATTCACCCTCTTCAATTTTATATTCCACATCGGGGTCGGAAATGGAAAATGCTGTCGAATTACCTGAAAAGGATCTCAATTGAATGATCCCGGTTTCACTCGTGCCAAAGGTCTGGATAAACCTGACCTTCGGAAGGATTGATTTTAATTGGTGGAGCAGATGCAATGGCATTGGTTCAGTGCCATAGGTGATGGCTTTCAGACTTGAAAGATCAAACTGCTCATCCATCTTACTCATCAGGAATAGATTCAGAAAGCCTGGTGAAACGGGAAGGATCTCAACGCCGTGCAGCTCAATTTCCCTGCAGATCCCTGCCGGAGTCCTCTTTTCAGGGATTACCAGGCATCCCCCGGTATAAAGGGCGTTAAAGATTGTATTCAATCCGCCGATATGATCAAAAAGCAGAAACAGCATGAATATGCGGTACCGGTGTTTTTTCTTCGTCTGGTAATGCGCAATCAGGTTGGTGAGGTCGTGAAGGATGGCCTTAGGCTTGCCGGAGGTGCCGCTCGAAAACAGGACCAATCCTGCATGCCGGTTGGTTATGATAGCCTCAACCAGTGAATCCCTTTGGTTTTCCGGCTGATTCCTGCTGATAGTCATCGTCCCCTTGTCGAACGAAATGGTGTACCCGGGGTCAAATACTGCCACCTTTTCCTTTTGGATATTATCTTCCGAGGGAATCATAGGCGCCACGATGTTGCTGTTCTTGGCAAGTGCGAAGAGCAAAACAATCGATTGATAGGTGCAGGGTGACAGCAATGCCACCTTTGCCCCTTCGGGAATCAGGGTTGCCAGATGGAGGTATGCCAAACTGATATCATCAGAAAGGGTTGCATAGGAATAGCGTTGCTGAAAGTCAATAATGGCAGCCTGATTGCTTAAGGCATGAAAAATGTCGGAGGAGAATTCCATGTCTAACTGTTAATACCGCCAAGGTAGATAATCTGGCCGGAGATAAAACCGCTTTTGGGGTCAACCAGGAAATCAACCACGTGATGGATATCGCTGAAAGTTCCCATTCGTTTGATTGCCTGGCTGCTGATTATTTTATCAAGTTTCTCATTCGGCACAGTTTTGGTTAATCCCGTAGCGACCGGGGTAGGGCCAATGGCATTGACGGTGATATTGAATGAGCCCAGTTCTTTTGCGGCGACTTTGGTAAATTGCTCAACAGCGGCTTTGGTTGAACTATAGACCAGTTCTCCCTCCAGGTTGAGCGGCCTGGCGACCGTGGTAAAGTTGATGATCCTCCCATAACTGTTTTTAATCATGGCCTTTGAAACTTCGCGGCTAAAGAGGAAAGTCCCGAGGAAATTGGTCTCAAACAGGTTCGTCACGGTTTTTGCAGGTGTCGAAACCAGGTGATTCATGGAGGCAATCCCAGCATTGTTGATGAGGATATCGATACGCTGGCCTTCATCCAGACATCTCCTGACAACCATTTTTACCTCATCTTCCTTTGTAATGTCGGCAACCATATGCACATAACCGGGGTGACTGAAGGTAGTTTCCGAACGGCTGCAGCCAAAAACGAAGAAGCCCCTGTTGCAGAAGTGCTCACAAAGGCTTTTCCCGATTCCACGACTGTCACCGGTGATCAGAATAACCTGTTTCATTGTGCTTCGGTCAGCAATTTATGGATGTAATTTACCAGGCTCTTCACCGTCCGGAAAGGGGAAATCCGCTGGCTCATGGCCTTTTCATCTGCCAGGGTGATCTGTTTCCCGAATTTCCGGTAGATGTTTTCCTCCAGGTCGGAAATCAGCTTAACCAGTTCCAGGCTGTCGAGCGTACCGTCTTTCCAGAATAGAACGGTTTCCGGACCCGGAGATACCAGCAGGGGACTCCTGATCTCCACATTATTTTCAATTAATGTCTCCGTTACAACGATCGTAATCTCTTTGGTCATTGACATAATCACAAATTTCTTATTAAACGGGCAGGAACTCCGGCGACTACCGCATTATCCGGAACATCCCTGGTTACGACAGCGCCTGCGCCCACGATGGCGTTCCTGCCAATGGTGACTCCGCACAACACGGTAGTACTGGAACCCACGGATGCTCCCTCTTTGATGAGGGTCGGTACAACGGCCCAGTCTGCTTCGGTTTGCATCGATCCGTCCTCATTGGCCGAGCGCGGGAATTTGTCGTTGATAAAGGTAACATTATGACCGATAAATACCCGGTCTTCAATGGTTACACCTTCACAGATGAAGGTATGCGAGGAAATTTTACAGTCCTTCCCGACGATGACTCCCTTTTGGATTTCGACGAAAGCGCCGATCTTTGTCCGGTCGCCGATCTCACAACCATACAGGTTAACAAAAGAGAAAATCTTTACATCTTTTCCAAGCTTTACATCGTCCCTGATAATGCAATATTCCATAAGCCTTTAGTTAAATTTTTATTTCGATACCATTATTTTGAATTGACATGGTGGATGCCTCCAGGATCCTGACTACGTCGAGCCCTGCTTTTCCGTCGTTGATAGGATGAAAGTTTCCGGTCATTAAGCAATCCACCAGATATTGGGTTTCTGCTTTTAATGCTTCGATGTTTTCCAGCAGCGGGGTAGACATCTCACCCGACCGGTATTTGATCAGCAGCGAATAGATGTCCTCCTTGGTCGAAACCTCCACTCCTTTATCAAAAACCTTGATTTTGTCACTTTCTTCCAGATCATCCCATACCAGCATTTTTTTATCCCCGGCGACCAGCGTTTTCCGCAGTTTAACCGGTGACAGCCAGTTACAGTGGAAATGGGCAATAAAGTGGTCGTCGAACTTTACGTACAGGTAAGCCACATTGGCCAGCCCCCTGTCAAAATGGTCGGCCCCGTATGCATTGACGCTGGCAGGTTTTTTGTTGGGTATCAGGTAATTCATGATGGAAATGTCATGTGCCGCCAGGTCCCATATTACATCCACGTCATGCTGAAACAACCCCAGGTTAACGCGTACAGAATCATAATAATATAAATTCCCGATGGAATTATTGTCAATGAGCTCCTTCATTTTCCTGACAGAACCTGTAAACAGGAAGGTGTGATCGATCATGATCAGCCTCTTTTTTTTCTCAGCAAGCTCGATCAGTTCCAGGGCTTGTCTGGAGGTAGAGGTAAAAGGCTTTTCTACGAAAACATGTTTGCCGTTTTCAAGGGCCTTTTTAGCCAGATCAAAATGGGTGAAAACGGGTGTGATAATAGCGACAAGGTCAATATCAGGGTTGTTCAGGATGTCGTCAGGATCCTTTGTTCCCGCTATGCCCGGGAAGTTCTTTTTAAGAATATCCAGCCGGTCCTGCGCAAAATCGCAAACATATCTGACATTCAACTCATCGTTGGCATTAAAATTTCTGAGAATATTTGGCCCCCAATATCCGTAACCAATAATACCTGTGTTTATCATAAGTGTAATTTTTGTTTTATTTCCCGCCTTTTCCGAAAAGTACAACCGGGATCGTTTTGATTAATATTTCAAAATCCAGTCTGAATGACCGGTGTTCAATATAAAAGATATCAAATGCGATTTGTTCATTGAAGGGGACCAGATTACGGCCGTTGATCTGCCATAAGCCTGTCAACCCGGGTTTAATAAGAAAACGTTGTTTATGCCAATCCTCCATCACGTTTACCTCGTATTGCAGGCAGGGCCTCGGGCCTACCAGCTTCATTTCTCCGCGGACAACGTTGATCAGCTGTGGAAACTCATCAATGGAATATTTCCTTAAAAACCCACCCACCGAAGTTATCCGGTTGTCGTTGGTAAGCTTTTTGGTTTGTTCATTGTTTCTTATGATTTCTTCAACATATTTTCTGTGAACCGTGGTATCCGAATTGTGATACATCGTTCTGAATTTAAACATCCTGAAGGTTTTCTGATTCCTGCCGACAACTTCGGGCTTATAAAAAACAGGGCCTTTTGACGAATATTTGATTGCCAGCACCAGGATCAGCCAGATGGGCGAAGTGAGAACGATCGCAAGGGCAGCCAAAACAAAATCGTACATATTGGCCAAAATGTCATAGACCGATTTATCGACCGAACGTATCTTGAATGCATTGATATTGCCAACCTCCTCCATGTCCAGCTTTTCCGAAACATCTTTGAAATGTTTTGAGACAATAAAAACATTCTGGTTGGTGCTCCTGACAATCTTGATAATCTCGTTTAACCGGTTGTTCTCTATGTTGTTAATGGCAATAAGAATATCCTTGACATGATGTTTACTGACGACCGCCTGAATGTCATTGATAGTAGCGATGATCGTCCATCCATTGACCTGCTGCCCGATCTTTTCGCCGTCATCATCAAGAAAGCCGATTACATCATAATATTCGTGTTTGTTTTGGGTAATATAGGCTGCCATCTCCTGTCCATATTCCCCCGCGCCAATGATCAGTAATTTTTTGTTGATATAATTCCGGTTAAGGAGGTATTGATAGACCCTTGGTGTAATGAGAACCCTTGCGAAAAAGAAAATAAAAAACAGCAGGGCCAGGATGATCAGCAAGAGGAACCTGCCATTGAACAGATCTTTTGATTTAATCAGGAAGTCGATAAACAGCACAACTGCAAACCCGTTGAGAAGCGCCTTGATCAGCGTGGCCAGGTGCCTTGGCAAATTCAGGATCACGTGGTAACGGTACAACTTATACGAGAGGAAAAATGGCAGTAACACAAAAAACAGGAAATCTTCAAACTGAAGCAGATGCCATTCCCCGGTTGCAAATGTATGGCTGATAAAGAAAAAATAGATAAAATGGCCTGCGATAACGGATACGGTAATGACTACGATATCGAGTATTAGCAGTAGCAGCTTATGTAAGGGGATATTCAATTGTGAAATTTTTATCAAATATAAAGAATATACTTCAAAAACATAACAAGGATAGAGATTTTTTCAATTCAGAAATCTCATTTGTCATGATGATCCTTGTGGGAGCCCTGTGCACTGGCAGGCGGGTAATCTTGCCTGCCATGATTCTTCATTGTATTCCGTTATTTCTTCAGCGAGAGGATCGTATCACAGATTTTTGTCGTTAATGAGGCCATCTGCTGTTTTCCGGGATCGGAGGACTCTCTTTTTGTTATGAGAATTTTATCAATATCTGAGACCGTATTGATAAAAGCCAGTCTGCCTTCATGCTCAAGATATTCATCCAGGTAAGGTTTCCTGCCGGTAAATACACTGTAGGCAGGCACTCCCATCAGGGCGGCCTCCCTGTTCATGGTTCCCCCTCCGCTGACAAAGATATCTGAATTCCAGATCAGTTGCAACCCGTCAACTGCCTGTTCAAGAAACCGAATCTTATCGCCGAATTCCTGCCTGATCATCTGCTTGTCCTCGGCACTGCGCGATACAACCAGGATGGTAACAGTTTCGATTTCATACAACTTTCGCAACAACGCCAGGATGATTTTTTCACTCAGCGGGTTGTGATAATTCCCAAGGAGCGCCGACGGCCGGAGGGTCAACAGGATATTTTTTTCAGGAATTTCCAGTTTTCCCCGCAACGATTCATCGGGAATGAAGTCGCTGAGATACAGCTCCTCTTTGAATCCTTCGTAGCGGATAACTTTCTTCAGATCCAGTCCCGCGTCCTTCAGCCTTTCTGCCGGGATAAGCTCCGGGATGAGCAGCCAGTCGGAGAAAAAATTAAAGATACCGGTTTCAGTATATTCATAATCGAGCATCGTCACAGTCCTGATCGAAAGCATTTTGGCGGCCACCACCATCGACCTTGATCCATGACTCAGGGCAAGATCGACTTTTTTGTTCCGCATCAGGCGGATAAGCTGCATCGACCGGTAAGCAAGGTTGATTACCTTATTTATTTTATTCTTTCCGCCATGCTTGCCGACCTGGATATGATCAATCTTCCAGTAGCGGAGCAAAGGGATGGTCTGGGCATAATCACGTGCAGTAATGGTTACCCGGATGCCGCGCTCCCTGAAAATACTGATCAGCGGTTTGAATACCGGGACATGGGGCGAATTGTCCATGTCGATCCAGATATGTCTGATTTCTTTCATCAGGATGCAATTTGTTTGCTGAGAATGGCAACAACCCGCTCGGCTGCATGTCCGTCCCATAGTTCGGACAGCCTGCCCTGTTTTTTGTTTCCCTTTAAAATTTCCTGAACGATCATAGAAACGTTTGCCAGGTTGGTTCCTGCAAGGATATTGGTGCCGACATCAACTGTTGAAGGCCTTTCGGTGTTGTTCCTGACCGTTACGCACGGAACCCCCAGGAAGGTGGTCTCCTCCTGGATGCCACCGCTGTCGGTAATAACCACCTCTGCATTCCCGATCAGTTTAAGAAAATCGAAATATCCAAGGGGGTTCAGCAGGAGCAGGTTGGGATTAAGAGCGCCGGCGGAGGGTAATTTCTGCAGGTTTGACTTCGTACGCGGATGAATCGGGAAAACAACCTTGTGATGTCCGGCAAGGTTGTTCAAAAAGGCGATGATTTCGGACAGCCCGGCATCGTTGTCAACATTGGAAGGGCGGTGAAAGGTGACTATGATGTACTTTCCCTCTTCGAGTCCAAGCGTTTCAAGCGTTGAAGAGCGTTTGATCTTTTCCCTGAAATAGACAAGGCTGTCGATCATCGTGTTCCCGGTGAAGAATATTTTTGCCGGGTCCACTCCTTCGTTTTTCAGGTTTTTCAATCCGCTCTCTTCTGTAACAAAGAGGTAATCGGAGATGACATCGGTAATGATCCTGTTTACCTCTTCCGGCATATCGCGGTCAAAACTCCTGAGCCCCGATTCGACATGGGCTATTTTCACCGATAATTTTGCCGCCGCCAGCGAGCAGGCCATGGTTGAGTTGACATCACCCGGCACAATGACAAGATCGGGTTTCTCCCTGAGCAGCACCTTTTCAAATTCGACCATGATCCCGGCTGTTTGCACAGCGTGGGAACCCTGGTTGATCCCCAGGAAGAAATCGGGCTTTGGCATTTCAAGTTCATCGAAAAAAACGGTCGACATTTTCTCGTCAAAATGCTGACCCGTGTGACAGAGAAGATGGGTAAACTGGTCACTATAGGGTTTCAGCGCCCTGATGATCGGGGCAATTTTAATAAAATTGGGGCGGGTTCCTACGACAGATATGATTTTTTTCATGAATCAGGATTATGATGTAAAATAGGTTCGGTACCAGATCTCAAAGGAGAGCAGGGAGAATATGTTCCGCTGGAAGTTGGCCTTTCCCGTTTTATGCGCCTCAAGCATGGCATTCACGTAGGGAAGGTTGAAAAACCTGCCACTGGCCGAACCGGGTTCGTTGAACAGCTCCCTTGCCTTATCAGCCAGGCCGGTCTGCAGCCAGTTATCCATCGGTGTTGCAAATCCTCTTTTTTTCCGGTAGATGATCTCTTTGGGCAGCCACTTTTTAACAGCCTCCTTATGAATAAATTTATGGGTCATCCCTTTGAGCTTGTAGGAGGCGGGCAGCGATTCGATAAATTTGATAAGTTCCACATCAAGGAAGGGTACCCGCATCTCGAGGCTGCTGGCCATCGCCATTTTATCTCCGAAGATCAGCAGGTTGTCCGACAACGACATGCGTGTATCGATAAAAAGAATCTTATTCAGCGAACCATCCAGCGACTCTGCGTTTTTGTAAATCCTGCCGATCAGGTTGAGGTTATCATCCGGCATTGTTGCCAATACATCAGGTTTTACAAGTCCGCTCTTTTGTTCCGGGGTAAATATGGAATATATGGCGAGAAACCGCTGCAATTCATTTTTAATCCCGGAGGAGTAGGCTAATCTCCTCAGCTGCTCATTGCGCGGGAGCAGCTTTGACAGGGCATCCAGCGGTAGTATCGAAAGCAGGGTTTGGTTGTTCGCCAGCAGCTTTTCACCCAGGTACCTCGGGTACCCGGCAAGCGGTTCGTCGGCACCCTGGCCAGCCATGACCACCTTCACATGTTCAGCGGCAAGCTTCGAAACATAATACAAAGCAGGGATTGAGGTCTGTGCAATGGGCTCTTCGGTGTATTCAAACGAACGCCAGAAAAAATCAAGGTACTCCTCCTTGCCGATAATAACCTCGTAATGGTCGCTGCCGATGATTTCCGCACTTCGTTTTGCATCTGCCAGTTCGTTAAAATCGCCATTGCCCCCGAAGCCGATGGTGAAGGTCTTGATCTTCTCGGCAGCATGTTGCTGCATCAGCATCCCGATTGCCGCCGAGTCAACCCCGCCGCTCAGCAGCAAACCGACCGGAACATCGCTGATCATCTGGCGTTCCACGGCTCTGGCAAACAAATCCTGGTAGCTTATGATGGCATCCCGGATGCCAATTGCACGATTGGTTACGGGCTGGTAATCCCAGAATGACTTCAATTCCGTGCCTCCCCCGGCATCGATTTTCAGGTAATGGCCGGGATATAGTTTTTTAATTCCTTTGAACAGCGTTTGCGGCGAAGGATTGTAGCGGAAGGTTAGAAATGAATTAAAGGCCTCCAGGTCGAGCTCACGGGTAAACTGCCTGTCCTGCAGGATGGTCTTGATTTCGGAACCAAAAAGCAACCCCTTCCCATCCAGGCAATAATAGAGCGGTTTGACCCCGAAATGGTCGCGGGCCAGCACCAGCTGACGTTTTGGAATGTCATAGATGGCAAAGGCGAAAATTCCGTTCAGCCGGTAAAATGCAGCCTCGCCGTATTCCTTGTAAAAAGCCAGGATGACCTCCGTATCCGAATTGGTCAGGAAATGGTGTCCTTTTCCCTCCAATTCGGCTCTTAACTCTCTGAAATTATAGATCTCGCCATTAAATACGATCCATACCTGCTTTGTCTCATCCGGCATGGGCTGGCTCCCGGTAGCCAGGTCGATGATGCTCAGGCGGCGGTGCCCCAGGGCCAGGTTCAGTTCGGGATCGGCATAAACACCCTCCCCGTCGGGTCCGCGATGGGCGATCGATTTCACCATCCTGTTGATCAGGGCGGTGTCGAATTCTCCAGGGGAATTGAATTTCCAAAAGCCGGTTATTCCGCACATAGGTGGTTGTTATTACTATTTTATTGGTTGACTGGATTGCCGGACAACTTCAGCTCCGGTATTGGATTTGGAGACGAAAAAGGAGTATTTATCCTTCATCTGCAGGAATCTCTTTTCAAACAGGTTGTAGCTGAGGTTGGCGATGACGATGACCATCGAAAGGGCGACCAGCATCTGGATAAGAAATGAGAAAAATAGGTGCTGCTGGGTAAACCCGTCCAGGTACCGGAGAAACAGGGCATGGATGAAAACCACCGGGAACATGTGATACATGTATAGCCCGTACGTAACTTTGCCCAGTTCTGAAGTTTTCCTGAAATTCCCGATCTTATAGAATGAGTTTTTATAAAAATTCTGCTCAATGATGAAAAAGCAAAAGATAAAGGAGTAGAGGAGCCGTTCATAAATATTGATCAATGGGTGGGCAAGGATGACGGGCCTTAACATAAATAAAACCAGGCCTGTGACGTAGAATCCCAGGATAATGCTTTTACGGTCAAATTTCATGACCAGGTTGGGTTTCCTGATCGCCAGCCAGGCAATAAGCCCCCCGATGCCCATATCCGAAAATACCGAAAGGGTATGGTAGGTGAGGATGATATAGTCGGAACGATAAATGATCCTGAAGACAAGCGATATGGCAATGATGGTGAAAAATATCAGGTATTTCCTGCGGATGTTGATAAAGAGCATGATCACGGGCCATACCAGGTAAAACTGTTCCTCGATCGCAATTGACCATACAAAGCCGATGTTGCTCACCCCGTCGAGTCCCCTGACGACCGGTTCAAAGTTATACAGGAAGAAAATATAATAAAACGGATTGGCCCTTTCAGGCGGCAGCGGTAAATAGTTTTTCAGCAGGGGCAGGATCACCAGGCCGCCGATAATGATCAGGTAATAGAGTGGCCAGATACGCAGCATTCGACGGATATAAAAGCCCTTTATGCTGATGGTGCCTGTTTTGTCATATTCCTTGAGCAGCAGGAAGGTGATCAGGAAACTCGACAGACAGAAAAAGAAATTCACCCCCATCTCGCCGGTGTGCGAAATGGCTGTCAGCAGGTAGTTCGATTCATAGCCGGGAACCCGCTAGATATAATGGGCGATAAAGACCCCAAGAAATGCGATAAATCTTAAACCGTCGAGGTTGGGGAAGAATATTCTTTCTTTCATGCCGATGGATGTGGTTCATTGTTTAATGGATAGCTAGCCGGGTTCAGCGCCAGTGAAGAGAGGGAGCTGAACATCTGTGACTGACCCCACCTGATAAAGGGTATGGTTTGCCTGGTTTTTAACATCGTGATCCTGTCGGTGAAAGACCCTCCGCGATGCTGATACGACAGAGCCTTATTGACAAGCTGGTTTAATATTGATTCATACCGCGGGTCAAAATTCCGGCTGAGATTCAGCAGGTTGATGGCCTCGGCATAATCGTAGATGCTTTCGCGGAAAAAGTTGAACTTGTTGCTCCTGGCAAAGGGACGTAATGAAAACTCGTCCGTCACCAGGAATTTGAGATAATATTCCAGCCCCTTCACGATGGTGTCATGGATTTCGGGGCTTTTCAGCACCTGGTTGCATTTGATCAGGTTTTTAAGCACAAAGCAGGTGTGGATATTGTCGATAAAGGTGTTGTAGGCATTGCCGCTTTCATAGAACCAGGAACCGTTTTCCTGCTGGTTGCTCCTGACGAACCGTATATGGCCGGCTGCCTTCTCGCGATAGCCGGGAATATTGAAAAAGGCCGATGCATGGACCAGTACAAAACTCCGGTAGGCGTTTGCATTGATCACGCGGGTATTGTCGAAGGGGGAATAGCTGCAGATCAGGGTTTGGGGGTCGGCCCGGTACTCCTTCAGGTCGTTCGCAACGAATTCAGTGACGGAGAGGGCGATATCGGCATATTGCTGCTTTTGGGTCGCCTCGTACAATTTGATAAACGCTTCATAACAGTAAGGGGTAACGGTGATGAACGGAGTCCCCTGTTTCCAGGTGCCGCTCTGGGAAACCCAGTCGAAGGGATAACCCCAGCAATGACCGCTGAACCCTTCAATACTGATGGAAAGCAGATGGTCGCCCAGCCTGGCTGCCGTATCCAGGAAGAGCTGGTTTTGGGTCACCCTGAACAGGTCGAGGTAACCCATGATCAAATGGGCATCGGCATTGGCATAGCGTTTTTTCGTGGAAATCAGGCGGCGTATGTTGGGGAACAGCAGGTCGGCCATAAAATAGGGCCCCCCCAGCAGCATCCCCAGCGGTTTGCTTTTAAAATAGAGCGACCGCAGGTACTGACCGGTTGGCGAGGCCATCAGGTCGTAGGGATCAAAGGTGGCATCTCCGTAACGCCCCAGGGCATCATGGAATTTCAGCAGGCTCGTTAAAATAGTTTGGTTATCCGCCACTTAGTCCGTTTTCCCGGAGTTATTATAACGCCGTATCATCTTTTCGTAAAGTGCAATGAATTCATCTGCAACCACGCTGCCTGAAAAATTGAGGGCAAGCTTTTTGTTGTTTTCAGCCAGTGAAACCCTTAGGGCTGTATTGCCGGCAAGTTCGGCG
>CAIYQH010000543.1 GCA_903928285.1 uncultured Bacteroidales bacterium | reverse complement strand
GGGAAAAAGGGAAAAAAATCCTCATCCCGGGATAATGGAGTGCAAACCGGAATGGATATTAAAATTTAATTCTACTTTTACCGGATTATTGGAGCACCCTCATGACGTTACCTTTTGTATCTGTTATTATCCCCTGTTTCAACGAAGAAAAATTCATCGGTCCCATCCTTGAAAGCCTGATTTCCCAGGATTATCCGCATGACCGGATGGAGGTGATGGCTGTTGACGGTAACAGCCGCGACCGTACGCAGGAGATCATCCGCAAATACGCGGCCGGCTGGCCCTTTATCAGGTTACTCCTGAATGAACGGCAATATGTTCCGTTTGCGCTGAACATGGGGATCAGGGAATCCAAAGGCGATTTTATCATCATTTTTGGCTCCCATGCCGACTATCCCCACAACTATATCTCCGCCCTCATCACGAGGTCGCTTTCGCTGGATGCGGATAATATCGGCGGGTTATGCATCGCCAGGCCACCCGATCCATCCAATAAATCGCTGGCTATTTCCGAAGCCCTCTCCTCTCCTTTTGGTGTGGGAAACTCCTATTTCCGCATTGGCGCCGATGCCATCAGGAAGGTCGACACAGTTACTTTCGGCTGCTACAAGCGTTCGGTGTTCGACCGTATCGGGCTTTTTGACGAGTCGTTGCTGCGTTGCCAGGATGATGAATTCAATGCCCGGCTTGAAAAACACGGGGGATCCATCTACCTTGATCCCGATATCTCCGTTGATTACTATACCAGGACCACCGTGAAATCTGTATACCGGATGTTCTTTCAGTACGGGCTCTTTAAGCCGCTGGTTTCCATGAAAATAGGCAAACCAACTACCGTCAGGCAACTTGTCCCATTCTTTTTTGTAATGTTCATGCTGACCTTCATTCTCCTGTCGCTTGCCCTCCCGGCATTCCTGTGGTTGTTTCTCCCGGTTATGGGCCTCTACCTGGTGATCAACCTGGTGTTCACTGCCCGGATCATGAAGAAAACAAAACACCCGGCTCTTTTCCTGTACCTGCCCTGGCTCTTTTTCCTGGTCCATTTTTCCTATGGCTGGGGCTATCTGAACGGGATCATTAATTTTCTCATATTACATCATAAAATCAATATTATCGGACATTCACGATGATCAGCCCGGATACGGCATGCCGCAAAGGGGTAACTGTTTCAGCTATTTCCCGGAATCTCCGGCTCCCCTTTGTTTGTCAGGTTTGGGTGCCCCTTCGGCCGGACATAATAAATAGAGGAAGTATATTTCATCCCAGCGGATACTGTTTTTAAACGATTTAATTTGCTTCAGATTCAACCCTGTTGGTTCGTCAAAATAATAATTCATCACCAGCAGAACCGTATCGCCGTGAGCTCTTACCAGGCTGTCGGCCATGACAAGCAGGGATGAAGGAGTCGGCAATTTTCTTTTGCTGTCATAGATGGCATAAGTACTGGTTGCCCTCCTGGCAAAAAAGTAGGCCTCTTTATGCAGATATCCAACCACAGGTTCAAGAGAAACATCCTGGTCCCCGGCAATCAGGAACCTGTCAAGTTTCTGACTTTTTATATATTCAGCCGTCATTTTTGCTGCCGAAAAGGGTACCAGCGCCTGTACCGTTATGGCAAAGACTCCTGCCAGACACTGAAGACCCAACAGGATCAGGAACAACCGATCCCGGCGGCTCTTCAACCATACAAAGTACTTTTCAAGAATAGTGCTCCAGAGGGGAACATCGTTTTCCTGGTAAAAAGTCGCAAGCCATAAACAGGTGATGAGCAGGATATAGAGGTGTCCATGATGGCGGATATAGCCGAAATAATACATCAGCACGAAAGCGATGATCCCGGCAGACCCGGTAATGAAAAGTACGAAGATTACAGGCCGTTTGACAAACATAAGCGCCGCGGAGAACAGCAGTCCTGCCGACAGAATAGCCTGTAACCACTCATACCGCAACAGGTTGGTATCCCAGAATTGGATTATCGGCTCCGGCACCGGAACCCAGGCCTTCCATACAATGGCTGCTGTCTGGATAAATCCCTTCCATGTCAGCTGGAACAATGAAAAGTGTGCAGCCCCGGCAAAATAGGCCGACGGTGGAGGAATGACAGCGTGCAGGGAATATGCGATACCGGCAAGAACCAGAGCCAGGCTTATGGCCAGTAGTGCCTTTTGTTTCAACATCCCTCTCCTGAACTCTTCCGATACGGCAAATTCAAAAAGCCAGGTCGCCAGGATGGCTATGCAGAAGATGAGGCCGAAAACATTTGTCTGGGCCAGAAGAAACAGGATCAGCGCCATCCAGAACAAAAGACGTTGCCGTTGACGGTATAACACGAGCAACAAAGTGATCAGCAGGATGCCTGCCGAATAATTCCGGCTGATCATGGCATACTCGAACAGGTAAAAATACCCTGAGATAAGCAATACGCGCTGAAGCCTGGTAAAGGGAGCATACTTGAGGACAAGAAAAACAGTTATCGCCGCCAGTGCGCCATGGAAAAGCTGCATCGACAAGAAATTGGCACTTAATTGCCTGATCCCATAGACCATGAAATACCACATATCAGGATGCCCTTCCGCAGCCTTCCTTTGCAGCAGATCACCGAGCGAAGAACTTGCAGAAGCCATCGACCAGGTATGCATTTCATCCCGCCACATCGGATGTAAAAATATTCCGGCCAGTTCGACCGCCATATAGGCAAGAAGCACACCGAAGATGAAGCGATAGCTGGTTTCCTTCTGCGGCAGCAAATCGCCGGGAACATTTTTAACCCGCATCATATCACGTTGAATTATCAAAGGACCCTCCGTAT
>CAIYQH010000542.1 GCA_903928285.1 uncultured Bacteroidales bacterium | reverse complement strand
GATGGCAAGGATGTCGCTCGGGGTGAGAGCGCCGTCGGAAAGGGCGGTACCGGCTCTTACATAATCGTTCTCCTGTGCCAGGATCTGCTTGGAAGTGGGAACGAGATAACGTTTCTCTTCACCGGTCTTCGAGGTGATGATCACCTCGCGGTTGCCTCTCTTGAGTTTCTTGGCAAAGGATACAACACCGTCGATTTCGGAAACCACTGCGGGATCCGAAGGGTTACGGGCTTCGAACAGTTCGGTTACACGCGGCAAACCTCCCGTGATGTCGCCGGCTTTACCGATGGCACGCGGAATCTTGACCAGGATATCACCGGCTTTGATCTTGACGCCATCCTCGCAGTTGATATGCGATCCGACAGGGATATCATAGATTTTGATGATATCGCCTGTTGATGACAGGATGTTGATGGCAGGGTTCTTGGCCTTCTGGCGCGACTCGATGACCACCTTTTCGTGGTAACCTGTCTGTTCGTCGGATTCGACCCTGAAGGTTACGTTTTCAATAATGCTTTCAAAATTGGTCTTGCCGCCTACTTCAGAAAGGATAACGGCATTGTATGGATCCCAGTCGCTGATGAGCTGTCCCTTTTTAACCAGGTCGCCGTTGCGGAAATACAAGCGGGCGCCATAGGGAATGTGGGCGGAGGTGAGGGCAATACGCGTATTCTGATCGACGATCCTCATTTCTGCGGAACGGCCGATAACAATCTCGTAATTTTCACCGGCCTCTGTGGTATAGTCAACCGAGCGGAGTTCGTCGATTTCAAGGGCACCCTCATATTTTGCCTCGATGCGTGAAGCGCTGGCGATGTTCACACCGGCAACACCACCAACGTGGAAGGTACGCAGGGTGAGCTGGGTACCGGGTTCTCCGATACTCTGCGCCGCAATGACGCCTACCGCTTCGCCCCTCTGTACCATGCTGCCTGTGGCAAGGTTACGTCCGTAGCACTTGGCGCAAACGCCCTTTTTCGATTCACAGGTGAGTACCGACCTGATTTCGATGCCCTCCAGCGGGGAGCTGTCGATAATCTGGCCAAGCTCTTCGTTGATCTCCCGGCCTGCAGCAATGATCAACTCGCCGGTTTGCGGGTGATGAATGTCATGCAGGGATACACGGCCAAGAATACGGTCGTACAATGATTCCACAACCTCTTCCGCCTTTTTCAAAGCGGTGATGGTCAAACCGCGCAGGGTTCCGCAATCCTCTTCCGAGATGATCACATCCTGCGACACATCGACCAGACGACGGGTAAGGTACCCGGCATCAGCCGTCTTGAGGGCGGTATCGGCAAGACCCTTACGGGCGCCGTGGGTTGAGATGAAATATTCAAGAACCGACAGCCCCTCCTTGAAATTCGAGAGGATCGGGTTTTCGATGATCTCTCCGCCGCCTGCACCAGACTTCTGGGGTTTGGCCATAAGACCACGCATCCCCGAAAGCTGCCTGATCTGTTCCTTCGAACCACGGGCCCCTGAGTCGAGCATCATATATACGGGGTTGAAACCCTGTTTGTCTTTGGTAAGCTGGTTCATCAGCGCTACGGTAAGCTGCGAGTTGGCATGGGTCCAGATGTCGATGATCTGGTTATACCGTTCATTGTTGGTAATGAAACCCATATTGTAATTATTCACAACATCTTCCACCTCGAGTTTTGCTGCGCTGATCAATTCTTCCTTACTTGCAGGAACAATTACATCGTCGAGATTAAATGACAAACCTCCTTCAAAAGCCATTTTAAATCCGAGGTCCTTGATATCATCCAGGAACTTTGCCGTTTTTGCAGTTCCTGTTTTCTTAAGGATATCACCGAT
>CAIYQH010000541.1 GCA_903928285.1 uncultured Bacteroidales bacterium | reverse complement strand
CTGCATTGTCTGCATTGTCTGCATTGTCTGCATTGTCTGCATTGTCTGCATTGTCTGCATTGTCTGCATTGTCTGCATTGTCTGCATTGTCTGCATTGTCTGCATTGTCTGCATTGTCTGCATTGTCTGCATTTAAAGGTAATCCAGAAAGTATTGCGTCATCTTCTGGTTCAGATGTATCCGGTCTTTTCCCCTGACGTTATGCTCATGTCCGGGATAGAAGAAAAAATCGACAGGTTTGCCTTCATCGACACATTTTTTCAGGAAGGTGAGTGAATTTTGGGGAACCACTGTATTATCCTGGTCATCATGGATGATGAGTAATTTCCCCTTAAGGTTTTTAACATAATTCAGCAGGCAGGCGTTTTTATATCCCTCCGGGTTGGTTTCGGGCGTATCCATGTAACGTTCGCCGTACATCACCTCATAATATTTCCAGTCGGTTACCGGTCCGCCGCAAACAGCCACCTTAAAGGTTCCCGGCGATCTCAGGAACATCGAGAGGGTCATGAACCCGCCATAGCTCCATCCATTGATGCCGATACGCGTGGAATCGACGAAGGGAAGCGATTTCAGGTACCTGACCCCGACCATCTGGTCGCTGACCTCCTTGTTTCCGAGGTTACGAAAAATCGACTGTTCGAATTCCAGCCCGCGGTTGGAGGTTCCCCGGTTATCGAGTGTGAACACAACATAGCCGAGGCTGGCAAGGTAATTCAGGAAAAGTCCGCCGCCACCCAGCCACGAATTGGTAACAAGCTGTGAATGGGGCCCTCCATAAACATAAATGATCACCGGGTATCTTTTTTCGGGGTTAAAGTCCACGGGTTTTATCATCCGGCAATATAAATCGGTATTGTCTTCATTTTTCAGGGCAAAAAGGGATGTTACGCCAAGTTTGTAATCCTTCAGAGGATTCTCATTGGCAAGCAGCACCTGCAGCGATTTCCCGTTTTCGTCCAGCAGCTCAATCTGACGAGCAACAGCGGGATTACTGTAACTGTCAAGGATGAACTGCCCGTTGTCGGATACCTTTGCATTATGGGTGCCGGTAAGTGTGGTCACCGGGGAGATTTTGCCGCTCTTTAAGGCCACCTTGCAAAGCTGGTTGTCGATGGGATTATCCTTGTTGCACATGAAAAATGCCGTGGCGCCTGCCTGGTCAGTCTTCAGGAACTGGGTAATCTCCCAGGGACCGCTGGTGAGTTGTTTAACAAGGTTTCCCTGGATGTTATAAAGATAAAGGTGGTTGAACCCGTCGCGGCGGCTTTCCCAGATAAACCTGCCCGGATCTGATTTCAGAAACACCGGACCGTGCAGGGGTTCAACATAAGCATCGCTTTTTTCTTCAAACAGGGTCTTCACAAAGCGGCCGGTTTGTGCATCAAACTTATTCAGCTGCATGAAATTCTGATCACGGTTTAGTGTGGCAATATAGATATACTTCTCATCGGGGCTCCAGGTGACGTTGGTCAGGTATTCGGTGCGGCGCGCGGGAATGGTAACTCCCGAAGAATCTGTCTGGAGATAGATGATGGCACTCTGTTTCACGGAATAAACGCCAACGGTTACCTTATGGCTGGTCATTCCGGCCATTGGGTATTTCGTTGGGTTTACCGTCGCGATACGGGCAGTGATATCGACCAGGGGGTAGTCGGCAACCATGGATTCATCCATCCTGTAAAAGGCAAGGCTGTTGCCGTTTGGCGACCAGAAGGTACCCTTTTCTATTCCGAATTCGTTGCGGTGGACCCTGTTTGACCCATACAGGATGCCGGGATTTTTTTCTGATGTAAGGGCAGTCTCTTTTCCGTCGGTCGAAAGAAAGAGGTTGTTATCGCGGGTATAGGCAACACGCTTCGTGGCTTTGTCGATATCCGGGTTTTCAGCTTTCTCGGGCCACGAATTTACCATACTCACCGTGTTTTTCATGATTTCGCAGAGAAACAATTTATTCCCTGTGGAAAAATAAAAGTCATCGGCCGAGGTAAAGGTAACAGAGGGAAACCGTTTAAGTGTATCCTGTTTGCCGATCTTCAGTAACAGGTTCATATCGGTTAACCGCACCATCGTGTCGCGTACCTGAGATTGTGCCGACCCTCTTACCAGGCAGTTTTTTGCGACAAAGACAAACTGATCGGTGGCTGGCAGCCATTGAAGCTGGCTGAGATTGGCGGGATTCAGTTTCGGGTTCATGTTTGTCGCCTCGTCGATGGTAAGCATCCTTGATTGTGCCAGGATTCCCAGGGGGATCAGGAAGGAGAGCAGGAGGAGGGGGAAGAGATTTTTCATGGGAATAATGAATTTTGAACAACGAATAATGAATTGAATGGGGAATGATTAACGGTCGGATTTACAGTTTAATTAACGTGAGTTTGGTGACAGGCATTCCGAACGGCGGTCATGGCGGTGATGAGGTCAGGATCTTTTTCAATGGCGTTCCCGACCACTACCATGTCGGCCCCGGCGTTATAGGCCCTTTCGACAAGCAGAGCAGTGGTGATGCCGCCACCGATGATCAGGGGCAGCCGGATGGAATCCTTTACACTGCGTATCATGGAGGCGGGTACCGGTTTTTGGGCGCCGCTGCCGGCATCCATATAGATAAGTTTCATGCCGAGCATCTCTCCGGCCGTGGCGGTGCATACGGCAATATCGTCTTTTGAGGCGGGAATGGGGGTTGTGTTGCTCATATAGTTCACCGCCGTGGTAAAGCCGCTTTCAATCAGCATATAACCTGTGGAGATGATCTCCAGGTTGCTCGCCTTCAGAAAGGGGGCGGAGATCACATGACGTCCGATCAGCATTTCAGGGTTGCGCCCCGAGATCAGGGATAGCAGCAGGATTCCTTCGGCCTCGTTGTTCAGCTGAAGGTTGTTTCCCGGAAACAGGATCACGGGAATGCCCGATTTTTCCCTGATATAGGATATGATCGTGGCATGGTTGTCGGTCATCAGCAGGCTTCCTCCCAGGAAAAAATAATCCACACCTGACTCCACCGAAAGTTTGACCACAATGGCAAGCGATTGAGGGGTGTATTTATCCGGGTCGATGAGAACCACAAAGTTCTTCTTTCCTGAAGATTTATCGTTCAGGATTTTCTGGTAAATGTTCATGAAAATTGGTTAAAACACAGCTTTGGCTATCTGACAAATGTTCTCTGAGATCCCCACCGAAAAATAGTGCAGCACGGGAACCCCGAAACTGATCAGCTCGCGGGACTGTTTGATACTCCATTCTATCCCGACCTTGAAAACCTCCTCGTTTGATTTGCATTTCATCACCTCTGTTACCAGATCATCCGGGATATCGATGCTGAAAACCTGAGGAAGAACGGTGATCTCCTTCAAGGTACAGATAGATTTCAGCCCCGGGATGATGGGTACCGTGATCCCCTCCTTACGGCAGGCATCCACGAAATCGAAATATTTCCGGTTATCAAAAAACATCTGGGTGATGATATATTCGGCGCCGGCATCGACCTTTTCCTTCAGGAATTTCATATCATAGGCAAGGTTGGGCGATTCGATATGCTTTTCGGGATATCCGGCCACCCCAACACAGAAGTTGGTGTTGAAGGTGTTTTGCAGCTCATCATCCAGGTATTTCCCCTTGTTCATATCGGTAATCTGGGCCACCAGTGAACTTGCATAGGGATGGCCGCTTTTTTCGGGGATGAAGGTCCGCTGGTTTTTCGGCGCATCACCGCGCAGGGCAAGGATATTGTCGATGCCCAGGTAGTGGAAGTCGATGAGGGCGTATTCGGTCTCTTCCTTGGTGAACCCGCCGCAAATGATATGCGGGACCACTTCGACCGAGGGATATTTGTATTTGATGGCAGCAGAAATAGCGACGGTTCCCGGTCGTTTCCGGATGGTTTTTTTCTCCAGCAGCCCGTTTTCCCGTTTTTTGTAGACAACCTCCTCCTGGTGATAGGTAACATTGATAAAGGACGGGTTGAATTCCATCAACGGGTCGATGGTCCTGTAAATACTGTTGATGTTATGGCCCCTCAACGGGGGCAATAGCTCGAATGAAAAAAGTGTTCTTTCGGATTGGTTAATCAGGTCTATAACTTTCATGTGATGATGGGTTTTTCCCCGCCGCCCTGACTCCGGGGCGGCGTGTGGGCTGCGCGCTAATAATTAAGGTTAGTATTCAATAATTTTTCTGTCACTTCCAGGCTTAAATTTTTCCGGTCTGCATAATCGCTCACCTGGTCTTTGCTGATGCGTCCGAGGTTGAAGTACTGCGACAACGGGTGCGAAAAATAAAACCCGCTGACCGAGGCGCCGGGATACATCGCAAAGTTCTCGGTAAGCTGGATTCCCGTCTGTTTTTCAGCATCCAGCAAATCGAAAAGGGTGCGTTTTTCGGAGTGTTCGGGACAAGCCGGGTAGCCGGGCGCCGGCCTGATTCCCTGATATTCTTCACGGATCATGGAGAAAACATCGAGTTGCTCGTCCTTTGCATATCCCCAGAATTCTGTCCGAACCCGATGATGCAGCAACTCTGCAAAGGCCTCTGCCATACGGTCGGCCAGGATCTTAAGCAGGATTGCCTTGTAATCATCAAGCTCTTTTTCATAAAGGGCTGCACATTCATCGGCGCCAATGCCGGCAGTTACAGCAAAACCCCCGATATAATCAACTTTTCCCGATTCCTTTGGTGCAATATAATCGGCCAGGCAGAGGTTCGGCTGACCGGGCTCCTTTTGTTGCTGGTTGCGTAAAAAGCGGAAGGTTGTCAGCACCTGTGAGCGGGACTCGCTGGTATAAACCTCCACGTCGTCACCCACGGCATTACAGGGGTAAAAACCAACGACGCCGTGTGCCGTCAGCATTTTATTGCCGGTGATCTCCTTCAGCATGTCCTGAGCATCGTTGAAGAGCTTGGTGGCCTCTTTGCCTTTTATGGGATCCGAGAGGATCGCCGGGTACTTGCCGTTCATTTTCCAGGCATGGAAGAAGAAGGTCCAGTCGATGTAAGGCAGGATCTCCTCCAGCGGAAACTCAAGGAAGACCCTGTTGCCGGTGAATAGAGGTGTATAGACAGGATATTCAGCCCAGCCGGCTTTCAGTTTATTGCTGCGGGCTTCGGGTAATGGTATATAGGTATGATCAGCTTTGGTATCGTAGGTGTTCCTGATATGCTCATATTTTTGCTTGATATTCGCCGTGAACTCCGGTTTCACCTCTGCGGAAAGAAGGTTTGAGACAACGCCCACCGCCTTGGAGGCATCTTTGACATGAATGACAGGGTGAGAATAAAATGGGTCGATTTTAACGGCCGTATGGATTTCCGATGTAGTAGCGCCGCCGATGATCAGGGGCAGGGTAAACTTCAGCCGTTCCATCTCTTTGGCCACATGGACCATCTCCTCAAGGGAGGGGGTGATCAGCCCGCTGAGGCCGATTACATCCACGTTGTGCTCCCTGGCGGCGGCAAGGATCTTGTCGGCGGGGATCATGACACCCAAGTCGATGACCTCATAGTTGTTACACGCCAGTACCACGCCGACAATATTTTTCCCGATGTCGTGTACATCGCCCTTGACAGTGGCCATCAGCACCTTCCCGTTGTTCCGGGGAGGCCCGTCCAGCGCGGCTTTCTCCGCTTCCAACCTGGGGGTAAGCCGGGCTACGGCCTTTTTCATCACCCGGGCGCTTTTGACCACCTGGGGGAGGAACATTTTACCGCTTCCGAAGAGGTCGCCTACCTGGTTCATACCATCCATCAGCGGACCTTCAATGATCTTCAGGGCGGTATCAAAGAGGGGCATCACCTCGTCGATATCGGGATCGATAAATTCGGCATTGCCCTTTACAAGGGAATACCTCAGCCTCTCGATGGGCGGCAGTGATCGCCACTCAGCCTCCGTTTCCTCCTTTTTCCCCGAGTCGGTTACCTGGTCGGCATAGGCCAGCAGCCGTTCAGTGCCGTCCTTGCGGCGGTTGAGGATGACATCTTCAACCAGTTTCAGCAGCATCTTCGGAATTTCATCGTAAACCGGGAGCGCGCCTGCATTGACAATACCCATATCGAGACCGGCCCTGATGGCATGGAACAGGAAGGCGGAGTGCATCGCTTCGCGCAACGCGTCGTTGCCGCGGAATGAAAAGGAGAGGTTGCTGATTCCCCCGCTGACACTGGCATACGGCAGGTTTCCCTTGATCCATTTCACTGCATGGAGAAATTCAACGGCATAGTTGTTATGCTCCTCGATGCCGGTTGCTACCGTAAGGATATTGGGATCAAAAATGATATCTTCGGGAGGGAAATTCAACTCTTCGGTCAGGATCTGGTATGCCCTGCGGGCAATGACAATTCTCCGTTCAAGGTTTGTCGCCTGGCCCTCCTCATCAAAAGCCATAATGACTGTGGCGGCGCCGAATTTCCTGAGCAGGATGGCATGTTCGCGGAAAGCCTCTTCTCCCTCTTTCAGACTGATGGAGTTGACAATCGGTTTTCCCTGGATACATTTAAGGCCTGCAAGGATGACGGAGAATTTTGACGAATCGATCATGACCGGAACCCGGGCAACATCAGGATCGGAGGCCACCATGTTGAGAAAGTTCACCATGGCCTTTTCGGCATCGAGCATCGCCTCATCCATGCTGATGTCGATGACCTGGGCCCCGCTTTCCACCTGCTGACGGGCTACGGAAAGCGCCTCTTCATATTTTCCTTCTTTGATAAGACGGGCAAACTTCCTCGAGCCGCTAACATTGGTGCGTTCGCCGATGTTGATAAAATTGCTGCCTTTGAATACCGTAAGCGGTTCGAGCCCGCTTAGCCGCAGTTCATGGGCACGTACAGGGACCTGGCGGATTTTGGCAGTGGAGGCCAGCTCCACGAAGCCACGGATATGGTCGGGGGTGGTGCCGCAGCAGCCTCCCACCATATTGACAAAGCCGTTGTCGAGAAAATCACCGATATAGCCTGCCATTTCAACCGGCGACTGGTCATATTCGCCAAACTGGTTCGGCAATCCGGCATTAGGATAGGTGATTACAGGAAAAGGCGCCTTGACGGAGAGCTCTTCCAGGTATGGGCGGAGCTCTGCCGCGCCGAGAGAGCAATTCAGGCCGATGGCGAAAAGGTCGAAATGGATTACGGAGAAGAGGAATGCTTCGAGGGTCTGGCCGGAGAGGGTACGCCCGCTGTTGTCGGAAATGGTAACACTCGCAATGACAGGGATCTGTAATCTAGGGGTGGTAGACATGCGGTCGTTGATCTCGTCGAAAACTGCTACCAGCGCTGCCTTGGCATTCAGTGTGTCAAAGATGGTTTCAACCATCAGCAGGTCGGCGCCGCCGTCGAGCAGCCCCTTTGCCTGTTCACGGTAGGCTGCATAAAGGTCGTCGAAACTGACGGCACGGTATGCCGGGTTCTGCACATCGGGCGACATGGAGGCTGTCTTGCTGGTTGGCCCTATCGATCCGGCAACCCAACGCGGTTTGCCACCGGGGCGGCCTGAAAAATCGGAGGCGGCGCCCTTTGCAAGCCTGGCGGCGGCGAGATTGATCTCGTAGGCAAGATCTTCAAGGTGATAATCTGAAAGGGAGATCCTGTTGGCATTGAAGGTGTCGGTTTCGATGATATCGGCGCCGGCTTCCAGGTAGGCCTCGTGGATTTCACGGATCACATGGGGCTGGGTTAATACCAGAAGATCATTGTTCCCCTTCAGGTTGTAGGCGAATCCCCTGAAGCGCTCTCCCCTGAAAGCGGCCTCATCCAGCCTGTAACGCTGGACCATCGTGCCCATCGCTCCGTCAAGAACGAGAACACGGGATTTTATTGCTTGATATATATCGGTTGTCATTACAGTAAATCAAAGTTAAAAAGGATAAAAAAACAGAGGCAATCACGATGCCGTTACCAGCATATAATCCCCCAATTTCTCAAAATTCAGGACATAATCCCTACGACCACCATCAATATTGACGGTTGCGGTGCAAATACGTTTTGTATTGCAAAGGTAATCAAACGGATGAATAAAAATATCATTTCTGAAATCTACTTCCGGTTTGCCGTGCAATTTATAGAGGGCCTCCTTGCCGCACCAATAAACATAAAGATGTTCCAGACGGTTTTCTGTGCTTATGGATGCAAGTTCCGTGGGATGCATGAACCGTTCCTTCACCCGTTCAACGCGGACTTGCAGTTTTTCGATATCGACGCCTACAGGGCTTTTTTCAGCATAAATGGCAGCGGCATAGTTTCCCGCATGGGATACCGAAATGAAGTGGCTGCCAGTGACAAGAAAGGGCTTTCCATGTGTGTCGTATGAAATCGCAGGAGAGTCAGGATCCAGCATTTGCCGGAGCAGTATGCGGTAAGCGAGCCATTGCCTTTTCCTGAGGTCATTCCGGAACGACTGGTAACGGTTTGTTTCAGCATCGGAGAGGTGAACCAGGGAGAGCAGATGGTCGGCACTCTCCGTGATGTGCCATATTCCGGCCCTGATTCCCGGAGAAGGAAGGAATTCCTGACTAAAGGGCATAATGAGCAGTTATTTTTTGGTATCAGTGTGCAAAAATACGATTTTATCTCAGCTTCATATTTGATTTTTATGTACTTTTGCCGCCCAATTAACCATAACACGTGAAACCATGGATAACATCACTTTTTCAACAGATCTTAAGTACAAAGTAGCCGATATGTCCCTGGCTGAATGGGGACGCAAAGAGATAGAAGTTGCAGAAAAGGAGATGCCGGGCCTGATGGCGGTCAGGAGAAAATATTCAGTTGAAAAACCTTTGAAGGGCGCGCGTATCAGCGGGTCGCTTCACATGACCATACAGACTGCGGTTTTGATTGAAACCCTTGTTGAACTGGGAGCAGATGTCAGGTGGGCAAGCTGTAATATCTTCTCCACCCAGGATCATGCCGCAGCAGCCATTGCCGCCAAGGGAATCCCTGTTTATGCCTGGAAGGGCGAGTCGCTCGACGAATACTGGTGGTGCACCAGCATGGCGTTGAGTTTTCCGGGGGGTAAGGGGCCGAATCTGATCGTGGACGACGGGGGCGATGCCACCATGATGATCCACAAAGGCTATGAAATTGAGAAAAATCCGGAGCTCCTCAAAGGTGCGGCTGAGAACGCTGATGAAAAGGCCTTTATGAAACAGCTCCGGGAGATCTATGTTGAAGATACCAAAAGATGGCATCATACGGTTGCCGAATGGAAAGGGGTTTCGGAAGAGACCACCACCGGGGTTCACAGGCTTTACCAGATGAAGGAAAAGGGCGCTTTGCTGGTTCCCGCCATCAATGTGAACGATTCAGTGACCAAATCGAAATTCGACAACCTTTACGGTTGCCGTGAATCGCTTGCCGACGGTATCAAGAGAGCTACCGACGTGATGATCGCCGGAAAGGTAGTCGTGGTGCTGGGCTATGGCGATGTCGGAAAAGGATGTGCACATTCCATGAGATCTTATGGCGCTCGCGTTATCGTGACCGAGATCGATCCGATCTGTGCCCTGCAGGCTGCGATGGAAGGCTTTGAAGTAAGCACCATCGAGGATGCCCTTCCCGAAGGGAACATCTATGTTACCACTACAGGTAATAAAGATGTCATCACGGCTGAACATTTGTCCAGGATGAAAGACCAGGCGATCGTTTGCAATATCGGTCATTTCGACAACGAAATCCAGGTTGACCAGATGATTCACTGGCCGGGGATCAAGCACGTGAATATCAAGCCACAGGTTGACAAATATATCTATCCTGACGGAAAAGCCATCTACCTGCTTGCCGAAGGCCGCCTGGTAAATCTTGGCTGTGCAACCGGGCATCCCTCCTTTGTGATGTCGAACTCCTTTACCAACCAGACCCTTGCTCAACTTGACCTGTGGTTAAACAATTACGAGGTGGGCGTTTACAGGTTGTCAAAAAAACTGGATGAAGAGGTAGCCCGTTTACACCTTGAGCAGATTGGTGTAAAACTTACCAGGCTGACACCCGAACAGGCAGCCTACCTGAACGTTGACGCCGACGGCCCCTACAAACCGGAACATTACAGGTATTAACCCCGGGAGAAAATCCGCCTTAGGTATACCACCTTGTTTAATTGGAGATGTACAACATCTGTCCGTCATACAAGGTGGTATATCCTCTTAAGGTGTACCGGGATGGCCCTGAATACGGGGTTCCGTCGCTCATGATATATTTTGATCCGCATACAGGGCAATAGCAGGTGATTCCCGACTTGTCAACCCTGATCTGTGCACCACTGACAAGCGGATCATACGGGCAGGCCCGCTCGTAGGCGGCAAATTCATTGATCGATTTCCTGAAAATCAGAATCCCGTTATAACCTCCTGTAACTGTTTCCCACCCGTTTACCACATTAAGGGCAAGGTACTGTGTCCCGTTCGGGTTCAGACTGATGCTAAACGAGACATAAGGGATCTGGGGACTGGTCGTCTCTTTTTTACAGGAAATGATCATCACCGAAAATATTCCTGAAATCAGGAATACCCTAACAAATTTTCTAGGAATTGAAGTCACCATGATACAAAATTCGTAATTTTAACGGTTGTAACCGGGAATTATTATATAAATTTTGTTTATCATTGCAGCCATTTTGATCCTTACATGAAAACAACCTTCCGAAAAGGGGCATATCTTTATATATGGCTTGTGGTTTTCCTGCCTATGTTATGTTCGTTTACTCCTCAGGAGGCACGTGTTAACCAGAAAAAAATTGAAAGGGATCGGGAGAAAAAACAAAAAGAGGCGATAAAGCAATATGAACAAGCCGTAAAACGGCATAATGATAATCAGTCAAAATCGACAAAAAAAAGCATGAAAAGGTCAAAAAAGGAATCCAAAAAAACAATCCCGGTAAAACGGTGAAACTACTTTTTCGGCCAACCTTTTTTGTACTTTACCGATTGATTAAAACGGTTTGTATATTAGAGTTCAGGCTAATTTAGAATGGTTATATATTTGATAAACGAATGAAATTGTTTGGGGTAGTATTTTAAATAATTATTACATTTACCGCCTTTTATTAGCGCATTTATAATCTAACATAAAATTGTATGGTATGT
>CAIYQH010000540.1 GCA_903928285.1 uncultured Bacteroidales bacterium | reverse complement strand
GAAAAAAAATAATAAACTCTTCATTATGGTTATGTTAAATTACATCCTGAAATTTTCTGATCCCTTTTTTCCGCAACACTGATTTTCATTAACTTGCACCGCCATGTTGGAAAATTGGAAATTTTGCCAAATCGGCGAAAACCTTTTTCGGTAGATCCCTTAAAATGGATGCCATGTATTTATCAATAAAAGAAGTTAAACCAGTTCCGGACTACAAGCTTCATTTGACCTTTGAGAATGGGGAAAAACTACAATTTGATATGAGACCCAATTTGAATATTGGAATTTTTACAGAATTAAGGGACCTATCATTGTTTAATACTGTCCATATCAGTTTTGACACAAAAGAATGGAATAATGAGGCTGATCTGGATACGGAGGTTTTGTACGCGGGAAGCCAGGTTCTATAAATATTTCTGTGCCGGCGTTAAGGGAGAACCTGAAAATAATATTTGATCTGGAATAAACCAACATTGTGTGTAAAAGCAAACCACCCAATCATAATTCATTGAATTACAATTGAGTGGTTTGCTTTTGAGTGGAGCTGGAGGGATTCGAACCCTCGTCCAAACAGGTAGCAAAAATGCTTTCTACATGCGTAGCTTCTGATTGATTGTCGGAACCGGGCTGGTCAAAAGCGAACCCACCTGATCCGTAGTCCCTGTTATTTCGCCCGGCCAGCGGAACAATGGCCCGGCTATCTCAACATTTGCGATGCCTCATCCGGAACACCGTTGAGAAAGGTTTCCCGGGAGACAAGACGCGCCTAATTTCTAAAATTAAGCAGCTAGTCTGTAAGAATAATTGTCGCCAGTTATTGGCTGTGTAAACTGACTTTTTACGAGGTCTGCTCACGAACACTCGGCATGCTTACAATCCCACTTCCCCGCTGTCAAAACCGGTCAGCCCCGGGAATTACCTGCAAAGATACGCATGTTTCCCCCATCATTCATCACTCATCCTTCAATATTCGATATTCATTATTCTTTTCTCCCAGCTTTCTCCCAGCTTTTGCCTGCTCTTTCCCAGCTTTCTCCCTCATAGCGTTCTCTTAGCAATCTCCTGCCATTCTCTTAGCATTCTCCTATGAAGCTGCTTTGTCGCTGCGGCCTCCCACCCTGCTCCCTGTTTCTCCCAGCACAGTATTTTTATCTTCATCCTTCGGGGAGTAATAGTATTTTGTTTACAAACTGGGAGATATCGTATTTGGAATGGAAGATCCTGTAAAGTTCGGCGATAATGGGGAAATGGTGCTCTACAGGCATGGTTTGGGAGATCTCCTGGTAAAAGACCTCGGCGGCGGTTTTCCCTTCGAGTACCAATTCATGGGAGACATGTTCGGTGAAAAACCCTTTGCCGATCAGCAGCCCGAGGGTGCGGTTGCGGCTCAGGTCGTTCAGGGCGGTCAGGGTAAAATCGCCGTAACCGCAGTAGTTGAACAGGGTCTCTTCGCGTCCGCCGAACCATTTCAGGATACGGCGCATTTCACGGAAGGCCTTGGTAAGGACCAGGAACCGCAGGTTAGGCGAGTTAAACTGGGCATCGACGATGCCCAGAACGATGGCGTATATGTTTTTTAAAATACTCAGGATCTCCACCCCCTGCATATCGTCGGTGAAATCAAGATGGATGGTCGTGCCGGCAAACATCTCTGCAATCCTCGGGTTGAATCCTGTTTCGTCGTAGCCAAGGGTAAACCCGGTTGGCATGCGGTTGATGATCTCTCCGGCAAAGCTGGGTCCCTTCATCGTGCAGACAGGATTCGCGAACTTTTCCTTCAGGCACTGGGTGATGGTTTTACTGCCTGATCCAAAACCCTTGGCAAGGTTCACAAACAGGGCATCTTCGGGAAAGTGGCCGCGGAGGGTCTCCAGGTAACCGATCACTGCCACCGACGGGATGGCAAGAAAGATAATGTCGCATTGTCCCAGGCGACTGCTGTCGCTGGTGGCATGCAGGTTCGGGTTCAGCAGCAGGTTGGGAAAATACTTTGAATTGATATGGGTTGTGTTGATACTTTCCACAACCCCTTCCTCAATAGAATGCAGCAAAACAGTCTCCCTTCCGGCGGCGGCGAGAACATTCCCAAGCGCCGTACCGATTGTGCCTGCTCCGATCAGGGCAATTTTATCGTATTGGTTTTCCATCATGCTGTTATTGAATTGGTGAAAACAGGATCCTGAAACAGGCGCCCCCGGTATTGGTAACTTCAAGTTTGGCTTCAACCTGCTGGATCAGGATCTGGACTATCTGGGTCCCCATCGATTGCGTTGATTTCATGGTAAAATCATCGGGAAGGCCGATCCCGTTGTCACAAATGGTGATGCTGAATTGATCATCCTCCTCGGGCAGCAACCTCACCCAGAGGGTGCCGGTATTGCTGCCGGGGAAGGCATATTTATATACATTGGTGATCAGTTCGTTGATGATGAGCCCCATGGGTAATGCCATTTCAATGGCAAGCTGGCAGGGCCGGATGTCGGTAATAAGCTGGATCCGGTCATTATCGAACGAGCTGGAAATAATATGGGTGAGGTTTTGAAGGTAGTTGTCAAATGGAATTGTGCTGATTTCCTGGTTTTTGTAAAGCTGCTCATGCACCAGCGACATCGTACGCACGCGGAGCTGCAGGTCGGTAAGCGACCTGTTGAGTTCGCTGTCGCTGGTCTGGTCCCGCTGCATGGTCATCAGGCTGGTGAGGATTGTGAAATTATTCTTCACCCGGTTATGGATTTCACGCAGCAGGTACTCTTTTTGCCTTGCATTTTCAGCCAGCTCCTCTTCGTGTTTCATCCTTTCGGAGATGTTCCGTACAACGGAGATCAGATCGCGCACATCACCGGTCTCAGGATCAAGCAGCGGGTTGATGGTGGCCTCGGCCCAGAACAATGTGCCATCCTTTCGCATCCCTTTGTAGATATACCGTATTCCCTTTTTCGTCCGGAACATTTCGATCAGACGCTGGTTTACGGCAACACGGTAGGAGGGCTCAACCAGGTCGAGCAGACTTTTCATCTCTATGAGCTCCTGTTGGGTATATCCATAGAATTTTTCACAGGAGGGACTGACATAAACCTTTTGCAAACCCGAATCAAACAACGAGATCACATCCACGGTATTTTCGGCAAGGAACCTGTGAAGCTCTTCGCTCCTGTTAAGCCTGCTTTCCGCTTCAATACGCTCATAGATCTCCTGCCGGAGACGTTCGTTGAGCTCATTCAGTTCGTTTTTCCGCTTTTTATTCTTGCGTGCCAGCGTGTCAACAAAAAGAATTAATGACAGCAGGACAATGAAGGCCAGCTCATAAAAAAATGTCTGGATCCTGTCATTCCCGATCTGCAGTCCCTTTACCAAATTTTCCTGGCGCATCAGTTCATTCTGGGATTCGCTGTCGCGGATACTCCTGTTTACCTCAAGGATGGCTATTTCAGATCGGTTCTGGTCTTTGTTCATCTTGTTGAGGTACTCCATGCGGATCTTATAATAAGTCAGCGCTTCAGCGTAATTTTTGTCGGAGTTGGCAAAATCAGACATCTCATAGTAGATGGCTTCCAGCATCCTGGTGTTGTTGATCTGTTTTGCCAGGGCCAGCGATTTATGCAGGTAATAATTGGAAGAATCTTTCCTGCCCAATAACCAGTAAGCCTCCCCCACATTCAGATAGGAGGATGTGATCATGCTCGAAGTCCCCGATTTTTCACGGATATGCAATGCCTTCAG
>CAIYQH010000539.1 GCA_903928285.1 uncultured Bacteroidales bacterium | reverse complement strand
GAAGAACAATGCCCGTACCCGTAAGGGCAGGAAAAAAACCGTTGCAAACAAGAAAAAGGCAACCAAAGGTTAATCGTTAATGCATGTAGTAAATTAGAATATGGCAAAGACTGAAAAAAGTTCAAAGAAAAGGGTTGTTAAGGTAGATGCGATAGGTAAAGCCTATGTGAATGCATCTTTTAACAATCTCATCATTACCCTGACCAACAACGGTGGCCAGGTCATCAGCTGGTCATCAGCAGGGAAGATGGGGTTCAAAGGATCCAAGAAAAACACTCCTTATGCCGCACAGATGGCTGCACAGGATGCTTCGAAGGTTGCCTATGACCAGGGTCTCCGCAAAGTAAAGGTTTATATCAAAGGACCGGGAGCTGGCCGCGAATCCGCCATCCGTACCCTGCATACAGCAGGAATCGAGGTAACCGAGATCGTTGATATCACGCCATTACCCCACAACGGATGCCGTCCTCCCAAAAGAAGAAGAGTTTAATAATTACATATATCTAGTAGCATGGCAAGATACATTGGCCCAAAGTCCAGAATTGCAAGAAGGTTCAGAGATCCTATTTTTGGCCCTGATAAAAGTTATGAGAAAAAAAATTATCCTCCGGGAATGCATGGTCAGACCAAGCGCAGAGCGAAAGTTTCTGAGTACGGTACCCAGCTGATGGAGAAACAAAAAGCCAAATATACCTATGGTATTCTCGAGCGTCAGTTCAGGAATATTTTCGAGAAAGCTTCCCGTAAGGGTGGTGTAACCGGCGAGGTCCTTTTACAATTGATCGAATCACGGCTTGATAATGTAGTTTATCGCCTGGGAATTTCTCCCACCCGTGATGGCGCACGCCAGTTGATCGGCCATCGTCATATCCTGGTAAACGGTAAGGTGCTGAATATTCCCTCCTATGAACTTCACCCGGGAGATCTCGTTTCAGTTCGCGAACGTTCCAAATCCCTTGAAATTATCACCAACTCCTTATCAGGACGCGGTAACCAGTACTCATGGCTGGAGTGGGATGGCGGTATGATGACCGGGAAATTCATGAATTATCCCGAACGGGACCTGATTCCTGAAAATATCAAGGAGCAGCTTATCGTCGAATTGTATTCGAAATAGTGAATTTTCTTTGTTGTGAATGGGCAAGGTTTTCCTTGTCCCATTCATGAGCAAAATTAAAATAACCAAAAAATATTTTATATGGCAATATTACCGTTCCAGAAACCTGACAAGGTAATCATGGTGGAAGCCGATGATTGCCGTGGGGTATTCGAATTCCGCCCGCTTGAACCAGGTTTTGGTGTGACCATAGGGAACTCACTCAGGAGAATTCTGCTTTCTTCATTGGAAGGCTTTGCCATCACTTCGGTGAAAATTGAAGGGGTAGAACAGGAATTTTCCACGATTAAAGGTGTTATTGAGGATGTTACTGAGATCATTTTAAACCTGAAACAAATTCGTTTCAAACGCCTGATCGAAACTGAAAATGCTGAAAAGGTTACTGTTGTCATTGCACAGCAGAAAGATTTCAAGGCTGGCGATATCAATAAATTTCTCTCGGTATTCCAGGTCCTCAATCCTGAAATCGTGATTTGCCATATGGAAGCCAATGTCAAATTGTCGTTCGAACTTTCAATCGACAAGGGCCGTGGCTATATTCCTGCTGAAGAAAATAAAACCTTGAGCTCCTCTCTGGGCAGAATTGCCATTGACTCGGTTCATACCCCTATCAAAAATGTGACCTTTAATGTTGAAAATTTTCGGGTGGAACAAAAGACCGACTATGAAAAACTGGTCATGGAGGTAACCACCGATGGCTCCATTCAGCCTAAGAATGCGCTGAAAGAAGCCGCCAAGATTCTCATCCATCATTTTATGCTGTTCTCTGATGAGAAGATTACACTGGATTCGGCCGAGAAAGCTGTTACGGAAGAATTTGATGAAACCTCACTGCACATCCGGCAGTTATTGAAGACCAAACTGGTTGACATGGACCTTTCGGTCAGGGCGCTAAACTGCCTTAAAGCTGCCGATGTTGAATATCTGGGCGACCTTGTAGCGTTTAACAAAAACGATTTGCTGAAGTTCAGGAATTTCGGAAAAAAATCACTTACCGAACTTGAAGAACTAGTAAAATCAAAAGGCCTGGAATTTGGTATGAATACTACGAAATATAAATTAGATAAGGATTAATTGCGATGAGACACCAAAAGAAATTTAATCATTTAGGGAGAAAAAGTGCACACAGGAAGGCAATGCTTTCAAATATGGCCGCCTCTCTGATCATTCATAAAAGGATTCATACGACCGTTGCTAAAGCAAAAGCGCTTCGTGTTTATGTTGAACCTCTGATCACCAAGTCAAAAGAGGATACAACCCACTCGCGTCGTACCGTTTTCAGCTACCTGCAGAGTAAGGAAGCCGTTACCGAACTTTTTCGCGAAATTTCAAAGAAGATCATGGATCGCCCGGGTGGATATACCCGTATTTTGAAAACCGGGAACCGGTTTGGGGATAATGCCGAAATGTGCCTGATTGAACTGGTTGATTATAATGAAGCCATGTTGTCGCCAAAGGATGACGGCAAGACAAAATCAACCCGCAGGAGAAGAGCGGGCGCTAAAAAAGCTGCCGGGGAAACAGAGGAGAAAGTTGCCGACCACAAAGAGGCGAAGAAAACTTCCAAAAAAGTTGAAGAATCAACTGCAACTGAAGAGACACCGGAAGCCTGACCCAAGTGAAAAACATATTGTAAGACAGAATGCAGGAAAAGGATAACATAG
>CAIYQH010000538.1 GCA_903928285.1 uncultured Bacteroidales bacterium | reverse complement strand
AGCAGTCTCTCTTTCTGCATAAAGAAGGGGCTTACTTTTAGAAAATGAATATGCTAATGCTGATTATCAAGGAGTTTAATCGAAAATATTAACCAATTCCGGTTTTACCGGACAACAATGTTAAAAAATCTATCATGGGAAATAGTTCAAATACCGAAAACCAGGCCGGAAGTGACAACATTAAAAAATATTTTTTCCGGATTACGGCAGGCATTGAAATGATACTGGGAGCCATCCTGCTCTGTCTCATTTTTGTCTATTTTTTCAAGCACAGCATCGATTTGCGCACGATGCTCGCCATTGCGCTGATCATCATCTGGTTTGGCGTGGTAATCATCTACCTGTCGTGGGCAATCTACTTCTATAATGTCAACATGGGATTAACTGACGAGGACTGGCAGAAGATAGAGAACAACAATGGCGGGACCAATGCAAACGCCGGCCCGGATGCAAATCCAAATTCTGACCAGTCGCTCGGTTTGCCAACGGGAACGGTCAGGGCTATCATTGCGCTGACCTTGCTGGTTGCCGTGCTGGCCTTGGCCATTGTCTATTTCGGCAATGACCGGTCGGTGAAGGAAAATGAGATCTTTATCGACAGCCTTGACTTTTTTAAAACCGCATTCCTGATGATGATCGCCTTTTATTTTGGCTCAAAATCATTGGAATTCCTGAAGGTTCCTGCTGCGAAGAATAGTCCCGGATCCAATCCCGGCGCACCGGCTGTTGGCGCCGATGGCGCGGTTCAGCCTCCTGCAGCCCGGAATAATGTTCCCGCTAAGACCAACGACAATGTGGAAGGTTAGGATCCTTTTGCTGACACTCTGTTTGCTGTTCCTCTTATCCTGCAAGGACAGGCGGTCGTTTACCGTGGCCAGGATCAAGGATGCCGCAAAGTTGGCCACCACCGAAACCGTCATTGAAAAGGTGGTTATCGGGAATAAAACCCGGAAGGTGCTGAAAATATTCACCCTGGGTGAGGCAAGGTTTGTCTGCTTTTCAGAGGCGCGGATAAAATCGGGAATTGATCTGAAGAAACTGACAAAAGATGATGTCAAAATCAACGGGAAACAGATAGAACTTCAGCTGCCACCGGTGGAGGTGATCAACTTCTCCTATCCCTTTGAGAAATTCAGGATCGACTCCACCTTGCTGGATAACGGGTTTTGGGTCAGCATCAAAGTAACCGACATGGAGGAGTTTTTCAGGATGGCCGAGCTTGATATCAGGGCACAGCTTCCATACATGGGCCTTGTCGAAACTACCGAAAACAAGACCCGCCAGATGATGGAGGTCCTCCTGCGGAGCATCGGTTATGAAGACATCTACATTACCTTTCATAAGAGTAACCAGCTGATCCCGAAAGTTAACCTAAACGGCCAGGAACCATGAAAAGCATAACTTCCGGATTATCCTTTATCATCCAGGCAATACTGGTGGTTGCCGGCGTGCTCCTGTTTGCATGGTTCGATCCGTTTGGCATCCTGGTTTCAACGAAACTCAAACTGAAAGACACCCCTGCCCACATCCGGGAGATCAGATCCATCGGCGAACTGATCACGGCGGAATATTATGGCGAAGTCATCTCCTCCTATCAGAGTATTATGTATATCCAGAAAGAGGAGGAGATCACCCGTACAAAAAGCAAGTTGCTGATCATGGATTCGATGTTTGTAAACAGGCTCAGCGAACTATCGGCCATCGACGACAAGAAGGAGCGGAAAGACCGGTTTGAAAGCGCCCTCGGGGAGTTCAAGCAAAACGACAACTTTGACGATTACCTTCATGCTGTCAAGAAAAAACTTGGTATTACCTTTCTCAACAGTCTTTTCAGGCAACTGCTTGATCCAGGCAACATCGGTATTCTCGTAAAAAGCAAGGACTACCTGAAACAACTCCAGTCGGACCAGGAGCAGGAGATCACCAAGGTCTATTCCAAACGTGCAGTCAGAAAGCCCCAGCTGATCCTGCTCGGGAGAGGCAAGGTACAGGCAGGGTTCAGGTTTGACAGGCTTGACAGTCGTAATATCATCGTGGATACGATGCGCAACAGAATCGTAATCTTTGGCATCCACCCGGAGATCCTCTCCTGTGATATCAATCCCTGGCTGATCCCGGAACTTGGCATCAAAGGCTTTGAAATAGTTGCCGTGAACGGAAAAGCTGATAATCCTGCCATTCTCTACAAAGTGAAGAAAGCCTGTCTCGATTCCCTGCGCGCCAATGCGCTGGCAAGCGATATCCTGAACATTGCCAGGACCAATGCCGAACAGAACTTGCAGACCTTCTTCGCGCTGTTGCTCGATGAACCCCGGGTGGAGGTCCGCATTGAAAGCGACCTTTTATCCTATTACCAGAAGTACCTCAGAAGCGATACGGTCATCAACCCTTCGGAGCTGGAGAATATCACCAGGGCCATTACCGGATACCTTGCGGCTCCAAAGAACAAAACGACCAGTGGGTATGATTCACTCAGGGCATTTGCCCTGCTCGACACCCTCAAGCGCTGCCGCCTCGCCACAGGATCCCATATTTCAGGGATGACCCCTTTTTCCCTCCCGATTTACCAGCGCCTGGTCAATCACAGGATCAACGGGAAAAACAGGGACAGCATCCTGACCGCACTCAGGGCCTGGAAGGATTCCGTTCAGCGGGATTCGTCGGTCTATTCGCGATGGTTTTATCAAACGGCCTCCCATACCTACATACCGATTCCGGGGCTGCTCAACCGGTACCGGATGCTGTCGGATTCCCTCTTTGAGTTGACCCTTCAAAGGGTATACCCGGATACTGCAAAAACAAAGTCAGGTCGCTGATCCGCCTTCCTGTTGGTTAACCCGGGTATCACCTTTATCTTCAATCATCTGAGCCGATATGCTTATTTCATCGTGCTTTTTTCATGAAGTGATGTCTTATGCGTCAAAACCCAAGGCACTTATTAACTTCCGAATGATTTTTTATGCTGATTCTGCCCCTGAAAATAAACCCTAACTGATTTATCAGGAAGGAAAATCCAAACCCGCGATGGTCGTGAAAATTGCACTGCTATTGTTATGGTACAAATTTCTTATCCCGGTTTTAAATCCTTTCAATCTGATAGTTAGCATGGTGATTTTTTTCCTGATTTATTTGGAAATTGACAGTTTTGCTTTTATATTTACGCCATAAATTCCCTGGACAAACACGATCCCTCGCCTGGCTTGTACGGCTCATTTCATTATTCCTTCCTTGTTTCAGCGAATTTATTCCTGGCAATTAACCCTTTTTATATTATTTATTGTTTGATCATTATTATACCAGGGAACTTGTTTGTTGGCGTTTTTGTGTTCAACAACCCCACCCGTGACCCTCCCCTCCAAAGGCATGGTCATTGGATAGGTTCTTTTAAGCAAAACAGATTAAGGATCATTACGATAAAGTCTTGATTAATCCATAAAGGTTATTTTGAAAATGTCAGAATATCATACAGAATCCCAGCCAAAAATTGAATAAAATGGACGCCGACAGCAACCAGATCCTGGAAGCGGTAAAAAGAAGCCTTAAACCTGAAGAAATTAACTCTTCCTGCATATACTGGCATAAGAAACCACGATTTCACGGGGAGACGATCAGCAACGGCCCGCAAACGTTGGTAGTTCCGTTTGACGGGACCCTTGTTTTCGTAGACCTGGCACCCCGTATGAACTGGGCACATCCCTGTCTTTATATCTTTATCGATTCCACGGCTGCCAAAACAGAGGTGATCGAAGCATCCCTGCCGCCGGGAATCGCCTCTTCAGACGAAAATTATATCATCCTCTTTCGTTACGGGAAGATACCGCCAAATGACCATTATTTCAATGTTTTTGACAAATAACCAATTCATTAAAAAAAGGAGGTAAACATGAAACTTAACAGCCGGATTAAATCGCTGATTAAGGATGCTGCCCTTAAACATGCGAAGAATCTGAAAATTGACAAAACCAGTAATCTTCATCTCCATGAAGAAATACTGACAGCCGGGGAAAAGCTGGGCACAGCAGCTTTCGAGGTAACCCTTGACAGGGATACTGCCCTGGTATTTGTCGACAACGCCCCTATCTGCAACTGGGCGCATCCCTGTGAATATCACCTGTATGATGCCGGTACAGCCAAACTTTACCAGAAGGTTTTGGCCTCTTTACCCCCATCACAAATGGACCTTCATGGAAAGGATAAAACGGCCTTCCATGAGCCGGTGAAACTGGTCAATACAAAGATACGACGCAAAGCCTGGAAGAAAAGGCTTCCTGCGATCACCAACGGCCCGAGCGCATCGCCCGGCCAGCGCTATGCCATCCTGTTTGCAGGTCATGCCAACAACCGTCATACCAACGACCTTGAATTCCTTTACCGTTCCCTCATTGATGATTATGGCTTTACCGCTGCCAATATCCATGTTCTCAACCACGATGGAACCGTTAATTACTATGGTGCAACCATTCCCATCGGGAAATGGCCCGGAAACAATACCGCTTACCGCATGCAGGTCACCGGGGCCGGAACCCGGGCCGGGTTCCAGGCAGCCGTCAACGCGATTGCAGGGGTGATCAAACCCGAGGATTTCCTCTTCATCCATACCAACAACCATGGTGGCGGTCCCTGCGACGGGTACAATGATTATTGCATGTTCCAATATGATGTGAACGAAAACTGGATACCCTATTATGTCAATGACTTTATCTCCGACATGAGTGTTCTTCCTAAATTTGAGGTATTGATGGTGATGATGGAACAATGCCGCTCAGGCGGATTCATCAACCCGATCATCAATAACAGCCCTGCAAAGTGGACGCATGTTGCCACTGCCGTTTCGGCCAATGACTATTCCCTTGGCGGAGCCGATTTCGACCCATTTGCCGAGGACTGGATCGCCGGCATCCATGGGAGTTACCCGGATGGTACGGGACTCAAACAAACGGTTGACACAAACAATGACGGCCGGATTTCGGCAACGGAGGCCTTCAACTATGCCAATGCCGTTCACCAGTATGATGGCACAATCCACAGATACTGTCCACCCCCCAACGGAACCCCTTTACGTTATGGCGACACGCCTACGGCTTCCGAATCGCCGGCAAACGTCGGATCCTACATATTCCTCGGGTTGCCTGCCCATGACCTTTACCTGCGCGACAACCTGCTCGATCACGGCCGTGAACCCCTGATCGACGGGGGAATCTCCTGCAGCCCCGACATCATTGTGTTCAACCAGGAACTTCTCGACCCCGAGGCAACCCTGGCAACCACAGCAGCCCAGCAAAGCGACAGCCTGGGAAACGCTGTCGAATACGGACAGGATAATTTCATCTACCTGAGGGTTCAGAATCGCGGTACACAAGCCACCAGCGGAACGGCACGGCTCTTCTGGACAAATCCATCGGCATTGCCAACCCCTGGATCATGGACCGAGATTACCTCCCCCGGCTCTCCCATCGCCATTCCATCGGTCGCCCCGAACGACATGAAGATCGCAGGACCCATTATCTGGCGTAAGGCAGATATTCCGGGACAAGGTCATTACTGCTTCATCGGCCTGATCAACAGTGGCAGTGATCCCGCTCCAAACCCGGCAACCATCCATACCATTGATGATTATTACAACTTTATCAGGCAAAGCAACAATGCCACCTGGCGTAACTTTGACGTAGTTGATCTCTTCGTAAATTCGATGACCAGCCTCGATTTCTCCATCCAGGGCTGGCCCAGGACACAGCTTACCGCCGACCTGATGATTGACCTTACCACGTTACCCTCGAACGTCCAGGTGAAACTGAAGATCCTGAAGCGGTTAAGTTCAACAGCCACCCTCCAGGGCGCAACGCTTATCGCTACTTCGGCGACATACCAGCAATTCCAGCTTACTGCCGGGGAACAGGTCTTCCTGCGGAACATGAACCTGAGAACATCCGACTGTTCGCAGGCCTCCCTTGAGATCACCACTCCGCCTCAGATGCCGGATGGAAATTACCGCCTGGCTGTTTCAGAGATCATCGGCGGCAGGGAGATGGGCAGGGTGACGCGCATGCTGGCAGTCGGCAATTACCGGTATATGGGAAACGGCAGCACCCTTGAAATCCACCTGGCCGACTGTTCCTGGGCGGAAAAGATCAGCCCCCGGCACAAGAGAGCTTACGGTGACCTGGATAAAGCGCTGAAACATGGCTTTGACGGCTGCCGCTATTGTTTACCTGAATTCAGCAAAGATTAGCCGGAGGTCATCCAAATAAAAACTTTTCGGCATTAATGTTGCATAACTGGAGTTTCGCCGGCTCATCCAGATTCTGATCGCTGAGGAACAGGTCGAGGTACTGGTTGTAGGAATCAATCCACAGCAGGTTGATCAAAAAATCGCTGCCAAACAGGAAGTGGTTTATATCCGAAGGATTGAGATATGTTTTGAACGATTGGTAAAAACCGGAGCTGAACCCACAGCAGGATATGTCGGAATATACATTTGGGTGGGTTCTGAAATAGGAAAGAATGCTTTGCTTCCAGTCTGTCGCCCCCGATTGCTGATGCCCGAAGTGTGCAAAATCGATCTTCAGGTACTGGTAATCGGGGTGTGACAGCACTTTTTTCCTGTTCCTTCCCGGATTTGAAAAATCCTCTCCCCGGGGATCCGTCAGATACCCGCCACCGGAACAATGGGTAGTGATGGGAATCTTCTTTTCAAGACACCTGGCGTAGATAAGGCGGACCTTTGCCAGTTCCCTTTCGTCGTCGGGCCATGGATTAAAACCCAGGGGAGTATAGAGTTTTACGCTGGCAAACATATAGGTGCAGCCGACCTTGCCGGCGGGACCGGCAGTGCCCCTATTTTCGGAGATGGTGGTAATATCGAGATGCCTTTTGCCCATTCCCTCAAAAAGGTTTTTCCTGCGCGAAGTGGGCGTATCGTGCTCAAAACCTGTGAAGTGTTTTTCAAAGAGCCGCTCAATCTGACCATTGGAATAATTGACAGGGTTTATCCCCAGGAACGGATATATTTCAAATAACTTCCCGGACGGGTTAAATAAGGAAGGCAAGCAGGTTTACATGGCTGAGGTCGAAGGCGTGGTAATGTAAATCATAAAGTCTCTTAACAATCAATTTTATTACTTGAAAATGAATTCAATGCAATCGTTTCAACCGGTTATCACAGTATGGGAACAGTAGTTTACAAGCAGATTAAGAAATCAACCTTAGGTATCCGGTTCATTGTATTTTAAAATCGGATATGATAAAAATCAGATCAACCTGTATCTTCAGAACTGGTATGCTTCAGTATGTATTAAAGCTTTCCGGAATAGCCAGCCAGTTTCTTTGCCGGCAACTAAATTACCTATTTTTACAGGCTTAATCAATTCCGGGTAAAAATGGAGTGTTCTTCTTTGGAATTCCCTGACAGAGAAATAAATATTATCGCCTGTATCTTCCGGGTTTATAACCAAAAGGGATAAACCTGGGAACCCTTTTCTGGTACTCCTTATAATCGGGATACTTGCCCGCGCTGATCTCTTCGCTGAAGTTTGAACTGCCCTGGAACATGACGATCAGCAGCAGCGACCCTGCAATGCTCCAGTTAAACCACTGCCCGCCGGCAGCGATCCCGAAAAGGTAAAAGCAGACCCAGATGGCCTGTTCGGCGAAGTAGTTGGGATGGCGGCTAAAGGCCCACAAACCGCTGTCGAGGAATCCCTTTTTAAATTCCGGGGGTAGGACTTTTCCCATCTTTATCAGGGCATGCTTTTTGCTTTGAAAGTTCCATTGCTGGAGGTCGGCAAGGGTTTCATAAACAATGAAAAAGAGCATCAGCAAGGCGGCAATGTAATCGAAAAGGCCGACCGGAACCGTGTTATATTGCAGGGCGATAATGGCCGGAAGGGTAAAAAGGAGGATGAGTATATTCTGGTAGGCCGAGATAAACAGCAGGTTAAACAGGCTCCATTTCCACCGTGGCTGGAACTCCGGTTTGTCGCGCAGCACCTGCCAGCGGTAATCCTCTTCGCCCGTCCAGAAGCGCCACTGGTAGGCCCCCTTCATGGCAAAGTTGATCGTCAGCCGCCCGCCCCAGAGGGTTACCAGGAGTGCCATGATCACCAGCCGCGGTGTAAAATGGCCGTAACCGGCAACCACCCAGGCATAGGCGATGGGCAGGAGGCTCCACAGTTTATCCACCTGGCTGTTGTTTCTGGTAAGCTCGCCGACAATAAACGAATAGGCGGTGACAATGGCCATCATTGCGATCAGCGAATGCAGGGCCCTCCATTCGGCGGGGCCGGGGGCGGTTCCAAAAAAGTAGCTGAACACGGGAACTGCCAGCAGGGTAACCATCAGGAGAATTGCGGTGGTGATGATCTTCATTTGAAATAGTTTAGTGTTTCCTAATCGATGGACCTTCCGGGATGGCCGTATAGGGCCTGGAAGATGGCGTTACGGCACATCCCGTATGAACCTGGTTGATGGCGTGAAATTAGGTAAAATTCTCTTTAAGGCCGGGATATTCTGCACCTGGTCATATCGCATCAACGAATGATCATACCATATTCTACTTTACAAGGAATTGGATATCAAAGAACAACCGGCAGTGGCACTGATTTCCATACGCCCCAGAATGTGTTACACCCTACCCGGGATCAACCAAGCACAAAAACTAAATTAGTCTCTCAGGATACAACTGGCAAATTTCTTGACAAAATGTTGTTTTATCCCCGAAACTTTGCCTTTAATAAACTTTCTCCCATCCGTATCAGTTTCCGCACATTTTACCTCTTTGCCTGGTTTATAGGTCAATTTTGTGGGATCTGCATTGTCTGAATTTTGAAAGCTGAAGTACAATGAAAATGTTTCGAGATCATTCTCAGCCAGGTTTTTAACCTGCTCCTTGCTTAAATGATAAAACCCTGTAGATATGTATGTTGAATATGAAACATCTATATGCCCATATGGATCAGGCTTGCCGGCGGCAATATTATTCAATGTTTGCTCTCCTTGGGAGTAGGTAACATTTGATTTGCTGGT
>CAIYQH010000537.1 GCA_903928285.1 uncultured Bacteroidales bacterium | reverse complement strand
TGACCGCGGGTGACCACCTGATGCGCGACCTTCGCCTCCACCCATAGGGTGATCAACAGGGTTCATGGCAACACCTCTGTTCCTTGGGCGGCGTCCCAGCCAGCGTGTACGACCGGCCTTACCATACGATTCAAGGTTGTGGTCAATATTTGAAACCATGCCAATCGTGGCTTTACAGGTTTGCAGGATCATACGCGTTTCACCCGAGGGCATCTTCAGGATGGCGAATTTGCCATCACGCGACATCAGCTGGGCATGAGCGCCGGCGCTGCGTACCATCTTGGCACCCTGTCCCGGACGTAATTCAACATTGTGAATCACGGTTCCAAAGGGGATCTCGCTCAGATATAAGGTATTCCCGATTTCCGGGGCAACTCCCTTGCCTGACACGATTGTCTGGCCAACTTTCAATCCGTGGGGAGCAACGATATATCTCTTTTCACCATCATTGTAAACCACCAGGGCTATACGCGAGGTTCTGTTCGGATCATATTCGATCGTTTTTACCACGGCCGGGATGTTTTCTTTATCCCGTTTGAAGTCAATAATACGATACATCTGTTTATGACCACCACCAAGGTAACGCATGGTCATTTTCCCTTCGTTGTTTCTGCCACCGGATCTCTTCGACGGAGCCAACAGGCTCTTCTCGGGAACGTCTGCAGTAATTTCATCATAAGTACTGATTACTTTAAACCGCTGACCGGGTGTTGTCGGTTTGTATTTCTTAAGCGCCATTTATTTAAATATTGCTGTAAAAATCAATAGTTTCACCTTTGGCCAATGTAACGATGGCCTTCTTATAAGTATTTGTCCTTCCCGAAATAACGCCACTTTTGGTAAAACGGGACTTGTTTTTTCCGGAGAAGATCATCGTGTTGACCGAGGTAACCTCAACGCCATACAGGTCTTTAATCGCCTGCATGATCTGAAGTTTATTGGACCTCCGTTCAACCACAAAACCGTAACGGTTGAGCTTTTCGCCCAGGTGCGTCATCTTTTCGGTTATGATCGGTTTTATAATAACTGTCATGATAGTATCGAATTAATCGGTTTAATTCTGATGGATTTTCTCAATTTCTTTGATTGAACTCGCAGTGATCAGGAGCTGGGTGGCATCGAGGATCTCATAGGTGTTCAAATCGGCGGCATTCACAATCTTGACTCTTTTGAGGTTGCGCGAGGACAACAAAACATTCTCCTCGGTTTTGGCAACCACCAGCAAGGTCTTTTTGCCAGTCAGCTGGAAGTTCTTCAGCAGTTCAGTGAAATTCTTGGTCTTCGGGGTATCGAAGCTGAAATCTTCAAGAATTGTCAGCTGGTTATCTTTCACTTTATAACTCAGTGCCGATCTGCGGGCAAGCCGTTTCAGTTTCTTGTTAAGTTTAAAACTGTAATCACGGGGATGAGGACCAAACACGCGGGCTCCGCCTCTGAAAAGCGGGCTCTTGATACTTCCCTTGCGGGAGCCGCCTGTACCTTTCTGTTTATGAAGTTTACGGGTACTACCGGAGATAGTCGATTTTTCCAGTGTATCATGGGTACCCTGGCGTTGATTCGCCATGTATTGCTTCACATCCAAATAGATAGCATGATCGTTGGGTTCGATTCCGAAAATTGAATCGTCCAGGGCAACCGTAGTGGCGGTCGCTGTTCCTTTTATATTATATACTGCTACTTCCATCGCTCAATCTTTACATATGAACCATTGTGTCCCGGTACTGCACCCTTTACAACAATCAGGTTTTTCTCGAGGATAATTTTTAACACCTGGAGGTTTACCACCTTTACGCGGTCACCACCCATGCGGCCGGCCATACGAAGCCCTTTCATAACCCTTGAAGGCCATGAGGAGGCGCCAACAGAACCGGGAGCACGCAGACGGTTATGCTGTCCGTGGGTTGCTTCACCGACACCTGCAAAATGGTGACGTTTCACTACACCCTGGAATCCTTTACCTTTGGATACACCAACCACATCAATGAATTCACCTTCGACGAAGATATCGACCTGCAATATGTCCCCGAACTGTTTCATGTGACCAGGTTCAAAGCGGGTGAATTCAGCTACCACCTTTTTAGGGGTGATCCCGGCTTTGGCAAAATGGCCCATTTCAGCTTTGGTCGTATGCTTCTCTTTCTTTTCATCGAAAGCCAGCTGGATGGCTTCATATCCCTCTTTTTCTTTGGATCGGATCTGTGTTACCACACATGGACCAGCTTCGATCACCGTGCAGGGGATATTCTTCCCGTTTGCATCGTAGATACTGGTCATTCCGATTTTTTTACCAATTAATCCAGACATTGTTTA